>CAJXTG010000019.1 GCA_913060655.1 uncultured Nitriliruptoraceae bacterium
ACCACGATGCGACCCACCATCGGCATCCTCGGTGGCACCGGCCCGCACGGGCGCGGCCTCGCGCTGCGGCTGCGTGAGGCCGGCCACGACGTGCTCGTCGGCTCGCGTGACGCCCAGCGGGCCGCCGACGTCGTCGCCGAGCTCCCCACGCCCCGGGCGGCCGCGGCCGGCACGCTCACCGGCGTGACCAACGGCGACGCCGCGGAGCGTGGCGACGTCATCATCATCACGACCCCGTGGGACGGCTTCACGGGGCTCGCGGCCGACGTCGGACCGGCGCTCGCCGGCAAGGTCGTGGTCAGCTGCGCGAACCCGCTGCGGTTCGAGGGCGGCGGCCCCGTCCCGGTGCGCCTCGACGAGGACGGGTCGGCCGCGGAGCTGCTCCAGCGGCTCTGCCCCGACGCGCGGGTCGTCAGCGGCTTCCAGAACGTGTCCGCCGTGAAGCTCGGCGACCTCGACGTCGAGCTCGAGGGTGACGTGCTGCTGTGCGGGGACGACCAGGACGCGGTCGCGACGACCGGTGCGCTCGTCGACGCGATCGACGGCCTGCGGGCCCTCAACGCCGGGCCGCTGCGCCTCAGCGGCATCGCGGAGGACCTCACCGTGCTGCTCATCAGCATGAACAAGCGCTACCGCACCAACGCGAGCGTGCGCATCACCGGCATCGACCGCGACGCCTAGACGCGGAACGGGTCCGTCGGCGCATCCAGCTCCGGCCACGGCAGCACCGTCCCGCCCCGGAGCAGGTCGCGCGGGTCGACCGCGGGGTCCGAACCGGGCAGCAGCCCCCGCTGCGTGAGCGTGTCGCGCCACGCCCGGCTGAGGTGGCCGACCAGCGCGGTGGCGAGCGCACCGGCGAACAGCGGCGAGGCGGCGAGCAGCCCCGCCACCTCCGACGGTCGCACCCGGGCGAACGGCAGCGGGTAGCTCAGCGCGACGAGCCAGCGCGCCTCACCGACCATCAGGCGGACCTCCGGACGCGGGAGGTCGACCTCCGCCACGGCGGCCTCCACCGCCACCGGGGGGACGACCTCCGCCGCGACGACGTCGTGCCACAGCAGCGCGGCGTCCGCGTCGATGCGGAGGCGGGCGGGGAAGGGTGCGAGCGGGACGCCACGCGTCGTCCAGCCGTCCTCGGCCGGGGCGAGGGCGACCCCCCGGGCGGCGGCGACCTCGTCGACGCTCGCGCGCACCGCCTCCGCCGTCTCCATGCGGACGAGCCTAGGCACGGTCCGCGCCGGACACGGTCGCGGGCACCGTCCACGTCGGGCACGGTCCGCATGAGGGCGACGGGGGGCGACGGCCGCACGACTAGCCTCGACCCATGTCCGACCTCCCACTCTCGCTGCGCCACGTCGTCAAACGCTTCCCCGGCACCCCGCCCGTCACCGCGGTCGCCGGGATCGACCTGGACGTGACCCACGGGGAGATCCTCGGGCTCCTCGGACCCAACGGCGCCGGCAAGTCGACGACGATCGGCATCATCACCACCCGCGTCCGCCCCACCGAGGGCGCCGTGACCGTCTTCGGCGTCGATGCGGTCGCCGATCCCGCGACGGTGAAGGGCACGCTGGGCGTGGTGCAGCAGGCGAACACGCTCGACCGCCGCCTGACCCTGTGGGAGAACCTCTACTACCACTGCCGCTACTTCGGTCTGGGACGGGGTGCCGCGCGCCGACGGTCCGACGAGCTGCTGGACCGCTTCCGACTCGCCGACCGGCGTGACGCCCTGCCGCCACAGATCTCCGGCGGCATGGCGCAGCGGCTGCAGATCGCCCGGGCCGTCGCGCACGACCCGGCGCTGCTGCTGCTCGACGAACCGACGGCGGGGCTCGACCCGCAGAGCCGCATCGCGCTGTGGGAGCTCGTGACGGAGCTGCGGGCCGACGGCATGACCGTGCTGGTCAGCACCCACTACATGGAGGAGGCCGACGCGCTCTGCGATCGCGTCGCCATCATCGACCACGGGCGCATCCTCGTCGTCGACACGCCCGACGCGCTGAAACGCGACCACGGCGACGGCGTCGTCATCGACGTCGGCCTCACCGCACCGGCGGACGCCGCGGTGCGGGCGGCGGTCGCCGACGTCCCCGGTGTCCGCGTCGTCGACGACCTGCCGGCGACCGGCCACGACGGGACGACCCAGGCCGGCCTGCGCCTCAGCGCGGCCAGCACCGAGGGGACCGTCGGCACGCTCGTCGCGGCCGTCACCCCCCACGCGACGCTGCGCGACCTGCGGGTCCACGAGACGACCCTCGAGAGCGTGTTCATCGCCCTGACGGGGAGGGACCTGCGTGAGTGACCGACCCGCCCCGACGACCCCGGGCGTGCTGCCGGTCCTGCACGGGCTGGCGCTGCGGGACCTGCGGGTCCTGCGCCGCGACTGGGCCGAGTTCCTCACCCGCACGCTGATGCAGCCGCTGCTGTTCATCTTCGTGTTCGCGTTCGTGTTCCCCCGCATCGGCCAGACCGTCGGCGCCGGCGTCGCCGGCGACGCCGGGTTCGCGACCGTGCTGGTGCCGGGCCTCGTCGCCATCGCGGTGCTGTTCCAGGGCATCACCGCGATCGCGCTGCCCCTGTCGACGGAGCTCGGGGACACGCGGGAGATCGAGGACCGGGTCATGGCCCCCGTCCACGTCAACGTCGTCGCCGTCGAGAAGGTCCTGTTCGCCGCGACCCAGGCGATCGTCGCCGGACTCGTCGTCCTCCCCATCCTGCTGCTGGTACCCGACACGCCCGTGCGGCTGGGGGCCGGCGACCCGCTGCTCGCGCTGCTCGTCATCCCCGGGGCGGCCCTGCTGTCCGGTGCCATCGGCCTCGCGCTCGGCGTGACGGTCGCGCCCCGCCAGATCGGGCTGATGTTCTCGGTCGTGATCCTGCCGCTGACGTTCCTCGGGGCCGTCTACTACCCGTGGGCGGCGCTCGACGCGATCCCGTGGCTGCGCACGCTCGTGCTCGTCAACCCGCTCGTGTACGTCAGCGAGGGGCTGCGGGCGGTGCTCACCCCCGACGTGCCCACGATGTCCCCGTGGGTCATCGTCACGGTGCTGTACGGCTACACGGGGGTGCTGCTCGCCTACGCGCTGCGGGGCTTCGCCCGCCGCACCCTGTCCTGACCGCAGCCGGGGGCCCCGCCCGCACGCGAGGACCCCGCCCGGAGGCGGGGTCCTGACGTCGGTCCGTCGCCGCTCAGCGCAGGTCGAACCGGTCGTTCTCCATCACCTTGACCCACGCGGCGACGAAGTCGGCGAGGAACCGCTCGTCGGCGTCGTCCTGCGCGTACACCTCGGTGATCGCCCGCAGCTGCGAGTTCGAGCCGAGCGCCAGGTCGACGCGCGTCGCGGTCCAGCGCAGCTCGCCGCTGCGCCGGTCACGACCCTCGAAGCGCTCCTTGGACCCCTCGACCGCCTCCCACGTGACGTCCATGTCGGTCAGGTTGACGAAGAAGTCGCGGGTGAGCTGGCCGGCACGGTCGGTGAGCACCCCGTCGCCGGTGCCCGCGTTCGCCCCGATGGCCCGCAGCCCGCCGACGAGGACGGTCATCTGCGGTGCGGACAGCCCCAGCATGAACGCCCGGTCGAGCAGCAGATGCTCGGACGGGAGGCCGCCCTCCGCCTGCAGGTAGTTGCGGAACCCGTCGGCGAGCGGCTCGAGGTGCGCGACGGACGCCACGTCGGTCTGCTCCTGGGTCGCGTCGGTCCGTCCGGGTCGGAACGGCACGGTCACCGTGTGGCCGGCGGCCCGAGCGGCGAGCTCGATGCCGACCCCGCCGGCGAGGACGATCAGGTCGGCGAGCGAGACGCGCATCCCGTCGCTGCGGGACGTGTCGAACGCGGCCTTGACCTCCTCGAGGCGGGCGATGACGGGCGCCACGCCGGAGCGGAGGTTCACGTCCCAGCCGGCCTGCGGCGCGAGCCGGATCCGCGCCCCGTTGGCACCGCCACGCTTGTCCGTGTCGCGGTAGGTCGCGGCCGACGCCCACGCGGTGATGACGAGCTCACGGGCGGTCAGCCCGGTCGCCTCGATGCGGCCCTTCAGGTCGGCGATCTCCGCGTCACCGACGAGCGGATGGTCGACGGCGGGGACCGGGTCCTGCCAGATCAGCTGCTCGTCGGGGACGAGCGGGCCGAGGTAGCGGGAGACCGGCCCCATGTCGCGGTGGGTGAGCTTGAACCATGCGCGGGCGAACGCGTCGGCGAACGCGTCCGGGTCGGCGTGGAACCGCTTCGAGATCTCGAGGTACGCGGGGTCCTTGATCATGGAGAGGTCGGTCGTCGCCATCACCGTGCGGACCCTGCGCTCCGGGTCGTGCGCGGCCGGAGCCAGGTCCGACTCGTCAGGGTCGACGGGCACCCACTGGTTCGCGCCGGCGGGGCTCTGCACGAGCTCCCAGTCGTAGCGGAACAGCAGGTCGAAGTAGCCGTTGTCCCAACGCGTCGGGTCGGCGGTCCAGGCGCCCTCGAGGCCGCTGGTGATCGTGTCGTCCCCCCGGCCGCTGCCGAAGTCGGAGCGCCAGCCGAGTCCCTGGTCGGTCAGGTCGGCACCCTCCGGCGCGGGGGCGAGGTGGGAGTCGGGGGCGGCGCCGTGCATCTTGCCGAAGGTGTGCCCGCCGGCGATCAGCGCGACCGTCTCCTCGTCGTCCATCGCCATCCGGGCGAACGTCTCGCGGACGTCGTGGGCGGCGGCGATCGGGTCGGGGTTGCCGTTGGGGCCCTCGGGGTTGACGTAGATCAGCCCCATCTGCACGGCACCGAGCGGGTCGGCGAGGTCGCGCTCGCCGCTGTAGCGCTCGTCGGCGAGCCACTCCTGCTCCGGCCCCCAGTAGACGTCCTCCTCCGGCGCCCAGATGTCCTCGCGCCCACCGGCGAACCCGAACGTGCGGAAGCCCATCGTCTCCAGCGCCCGGTTCCCGGCGAGGATCATCAGGTCACCCCATGAGATCGCGTTGCCGTACTTCTGCTTGATCGGCCACAGCAGCCGGCGCGCCTTGTCGAGGTTGGCGTTGTCCGGCCAGCTGTTCAGCGGTGCGAAGCGCTGCGCACCCGAACCGCCACCACCGCGGCCGTCGGCGACGCGGTACGTGCCGGCCGAGTGCCAGGCCATCCGGATGAACAGGCCGCCGTAGTGGCCGAAGTCCGCCGGCCACCAGTCCTGCGAGTCCGTCATCAGCGCGTCGAGGTCCGCGATCAGCGCCTCGAGGTCGAGCCCGGCGAACGCCTCCGCGTAGTCGAAGTCACCGCCGAGCGGGTTCGCGGCGGGCGGCTCCTGGTGGAGGATGCGCAGGTTCAGCTGCTCCGGCCACCAGCCCTGCACCGACGGGCCCTCGAAGGAGGTGCGGGCACCGCTGACGGGGCAGCGGCTCGCGGACTCGGACTGCTCGAACGCCATGGGGGATCCTTCCGGGGGATGGGAGGCCGGCGGGGAACGGGAACGGGCACCGGCGCGCCCGCGAGCGTAGCCCTCGGCGGGTCGGGTGGGCCCGTCAGTCGACCTGTGAGGGGGCGCCGAGGACGTGCCAGCGGCGGTCGTGGTAGGCGAGCGGGCCGGGCACGTCGGCGGGGGCGTCCGGACGCCGGTCGAGCACCTCGACGACGTCGAGGAGGAGCACGGTCGCCTCCCCGGACGCGACCCGGTCGCGGACCCGGCCGCGCAGCAGCAGCCGCGGGCCGACGAACGCCGGCTCGCCGGCGGCGAGCCGCTCCCACCCGTCGGGGTCGCCGAACCGGTCGGCGTCGGGGTCGGCGCAGCGCAGCGCGAGCGGCAGGTCGTCGGCGTCGAGGAGGTGGACGACCACCGCGTCCGCGGTGACGAAGCGGCGCCCCGTCCCGGTCCGCGTCGACACGGAGAACAGCAGGACGGGCGGTTCGGCGCTGACCGACGTGAGCGAGCTGACGGTCAGCGCGAGCGGTTCCCCGTCGACGTCGGCGGCGACGACGGCGACGCCGGCGGCGTGGTGGCGGAACGCGGCCTTGAACCGGTCGGCGTCCACCGGACCGGCCGACGGTGCGGCCGACGGACCGGCCGACGGTGCGGCCCCCGCGTGCGCCTCACCCACACCCGCTCCTCACCGCAACGGCACCGCACCGTCCCGGCCCCAGCAGCGTAGGCGCCGTTACGCTGCCACCGTCGGCCCGGCGTGGCCGACGGCATCGAGGGGCCGATGGAGGACCTGCGCGTCGACGCGGGACTCGTCATCCCCGCGGACGAGCTGCACGTCCGTGCCAGCCGCGCCGGCGGTCCGGGCGGGCAGCACGTCAACACGACCGCCTCCCGCGTCGAGCTGCGCTGGGACGTGCGCGGCTCAGCAGTGCTGGACGCGTCGCAGCGCTCCCGGCTGCTCGCCGGACTGGCCCCACGCCTCACGGACGACGGGGTGCTCGTGCTGCACGCGTCGGAGCACCGTTCGCAGCACCGCAACCGTGAGGCGGCCCGGGCCCGCCTGCGGACGCTCGTCGCTGACGCACTCGTCGTGCCGGCCGAGCGGCGGGCGACCCGGCCGACCCGTGCGGCGCGCCGGCGACGGCTCGATGCGAAGCGGGCCCGCTCCGCCATCAAGGAGCTGCGTCGCCGGCCGGAGGACTGAGCAGCGGTCCCGCGGTCGTGCGGTCGTGCGGCCGTGCGGCCGTGCCCTCAGCGCGGCGCGAGGCCGTAGGGCAGCTCGAGCCGGTGGGCGGTGAGCAGGTCCGCGTCGCGCAGCAGCAGGTCCGACGGTCCATCGGCGACGACGCGCCCGCCGTCGACGAGCACGGTGCGCGGGCACAGCTCGAGGACCATCGGCAGGTCGTGGGTCACGATGAGCTGTGCCACGTCGAGCCCGGCGAGCGTCGTCATCAGCTCCCGGCGGCTCGCCGGGTCCAGGCCGGCCGTCGGCTCGTCGAGGACGAGCAGGTCGGGACGCATCGCGAGCACCGTGGCGATCGCGACACGCCGCTGCTCACCCCCGGACAGGTGGTGCGGGGCGCGGTCGGCGAGATGGGTGACCTCCAGCGCCGCGAGCGCGGCGTCGACCCGGGCGTCGAGCTCGGTGCCGCGCAGCCCGTGGTTCGCCGGACCGAACGCGACGTCGTCGCGGACGGTGGAGAGGAACAGCTGGTCCTCCGCGTCCTGGAACACGAAGCCGACCCGGTCACGGATCTCCCGCAGCGTCGCGTCGGCGAGCGTCACGCCCGCGACGCGGATGGTGCCCGACGCGGCGCGCAGCAGACCGTTCGTGTGCAGCGCGAGCGTCGTCTTCCCCGCACCGTTCGGACCGACGAGCGCGACCCGCTCGCCGGCGGCGACCCGCAGGTCGATGCCGTGCAGGGCGGTCGTGCCGTCGGGGTAGTCGAAGCGCAGGTCGGCCACCTCGAGGGCGGGGGCCTGCGGGTCGGGGGACGCGTCGTCCTCGGCGGCGGTCATGGGGGCGTCTCCTGTCGCGTCGTCACGCATCAGCCGTGCACCAGCAGGCCGGCGATCCGACCCAGTCCCGCGAGGGCGGGGAGGACGAGGGCGAGCCGCCATGCCCGCACACCGGCGGGTCGCTCCTCGGTGAGCACGGGCATCGTGCCGTCGAACCCGCGCGCACGCATCGCCGCGTGGACACGCTCGCCCCGTTCGTAGGAGCGGACGAACAGGACGCCGAGCCCGGCGGTCAGTGGTCGCAGCTGCCACAGCCAGCGGGGGTCGTACCCGCGGGCGGTCATCGCCCGCCGCTGGCGCGACACCTCGCCGACGATGACCTCGAGGTAGCGGACCATGAACGCCGCGATCTGGGTGAGCAGCCGTGGGGCACGCAGCCGCTCGAGCCCGCGCAGCAGGTCGGGCACCTCGGTGGTGGCGACGAGCAGCAGCGACGCCGTGGCGCCGAGGACGGCTCGGACGGCGATCCCGAACCCGCCCCACAGTCCCTCCTCCGCGAGGGGGATGCCGAGCACGTCGACGCGCGGGCCGGAGGCGACGAAGGGGAGCAGCAGCGCCCCGATGAGGAACGGGGTGACGACCGCGAGGCGCGGGAGGAGGAACCGCAGCCGCACGCGGGCGACACGGATCGCGGCGAGCAGCGTGAGCGCTGCGACGACGAACGTGACGACGTGCTCGCGCGGTGCGGTCGCGACGACGACGGTGAACGTGAACGTCGCGACGAGCTTGACGTGCGCCGGCAGATGGTGGACCGGGGAGTGCTCGTGGACGTACAGCGGATGGGTGTGCCCGGCCCCCACCGTTCCGGCTCAGGCGGTGGGCGCTGTGGACGCGTCGCTGCCACGCCGACGGTCGCGGACGAGCAGCAGCAGCCCGGTGCCGAGGGCGAGCGTGACCAGCGTGCCAGCGGCCCCGGCGATGGCGAGGCTGACCGTCTCGTCGCCCACGCCGGCCGTGGCGTAGTCGGCGAAGATGGACGAGCCGAGGGCGTGGTCCTCCGCGACCTCGCTGAAGCCGGTGTCCTCCGCGACACGCTCGAGTCCGTCGGGGTTGTCGACGGCGAACTGCGCGACCCCGACGGCGACGATGAGTGAGGCGACGACGCCGGCGAGCACGAACCGTGCCCGGGGCAGCCGTGCCGGGCCGGCCGCACGGTCGATGCCGTCGGCGCCGCGCACGAGGTCGGGGCGGACGGCGAGCACGGCGGCGACGACGCCGGCGGTGATGAGCCCCTCGCCGAGCCCGATGAGCGTGTGCACCCCGAGCATCGCGGTGAGCACCGTGTCGAACGGCACCGCGGCGGACGCGCCGAACAGCCACTGCAGGCTGAACGCGAGGGCGGAGAGGACGACGGACGCGACCGCCGCGACGAACGCGCCGAGGGTCACCCCCGTCGGGGTCGCCGGCAGCAGGCGGCGGGCACCACGGAACACGGCCCAGCCGCCGAGCGCGGTCACGACCGCCATGTTGAACACGTTGTAGCCGAGGGCGGTGAGGCCACCGTCGGCGAAGCCGATCGCCTGGACGATGACGACGACGGCGACGACGAGCAGGCCGAGCGACGGGCCGAGCAGGACGGCGGCCAGGGCGCCGCCCATGAGGTGGCCGGTCGTGCCGGCGGCGACGGGGAAGTTCACCATCTGCGCGGCGAACACGAACGCCGCGGTCACGCCGGCGAGCGGGATGCGGTCGTCGTCGAGCTCGGGTCGCGAGGCGCGGATCGCTGCGGCCATCGCGCCGGCGCTGAGCACGCCCGTGGCGATGGCGGTCGGGGCGGTGAGGAAGCCGTCGGGTGCGTGCATCGCGAGCAGCATGGCGAGCTCCAGGGTCGACCGGTCCGTGCGGGCCCCCGAGAGGGGCAGCGGGACCAGCAGCCTAGCTTGTTGCGACACGGTCGCAATAAGCGTCCGGGCCGTCCGGGCCGTCCGGTGACCGTCCGGCCGGTCCGGGCGGCCCCGCTCCCCGCCGCACCGAGTACTGTGCTGCCGACGCCGTCGTCCTGACGGCTCGGGACACGCCCCGCGGCACCCACCGACGAACCCCGGCCCGATGTGGCCACGGTGCTCCGCGGTCCCCTCCCCCAGCTCCCGCTGGTCCGGTCGCGTGTTCATCCCCGCGACCACCGCCCGCCGCCGTGCGGGCAGGAGCAGCCCATGTCGGCCACCCGTCCCCGCACCCGTACCCGCACCACCCGCAGCCCGCGCGACACGCACCAGCCGCGGCCCACCCCCACCGCGCCGACCACGCCGGCCGCCCCTGCCGCGCCGACCGACCCCCGCGGTTTCGCCGACCTCGGCGTGCCCGCCGACCTCGTCGAGGCGCTCATCACGATGGGCCGCCCGACGCCGTTCCCCGTCCAGGCGATGACGGTCGGTGACGCGCTCGCCGGACGTGACCTGTGCGCCAAGGCGCCGACGGGGTCCGGCAAGACCCTCGCGTTCGCCATCCCGGTCGCCGCACGCACCCGCCGGGCGAAGGACGGCCGCCCCCGCGCCCTCATCCTGCTGCCGACCCGCGAACTCGCCGGACAGGTCGCCGAGACGCTGCTGCCCCTCGCCCACGCCCGTGGCCTCCGGGTCGCGACCGTCTACGGCGGCACCAACATCACCCGTGACCTGACCCGCCTGCGCCGCGGCGTCGACGTGCTCGTCGCGACCCCCGGCCGGCTCGCCGACCTCGTCGAGCGGCGTGCCGCCGACCTGTCCGCCGTCGACGTCGTCGTCCTCGACGAGGCCGACCGCATGGCCGACATGGGCTTCCTCCCCGAGGTCGTGCGCCTGCTCGACCGCACCGCCGACGACCGGCAGACGCTGCTGTTCTCCGCGACGCTCGACGGGGACGTCGACACGCTGGTGCGCCGGTACCAGCACGAGCCGGCCCGTCACACCGTCGCCGAGGAGCCGTCGGCGGTCGGCGACGTCCGCCACCTGTTCTGGGGGGCCGAGCGGGCCACCCGGCGGCGCCTCACCGGGGAGCTGCTGCGCACCGTCGACCCGGCGATCGTGTTCACGCGCACCAAGCACGGCGCCGACCGGCTCACGAAGCAGCTGCGGCAGGACGGCATCCGTGCCGCCGCGATCCACGGTGACCGGTCCCAGAACCAGCGGGAGCGGGCGCTCGCGAGCTTCCGCTCGGGCGAGGTCACCGCACTCGTCGCGACCGACGTCGCCGCGCGCGGCATCCACGTCGACGCCGTCGGCCTCGTCGTGCACTACGACCTCGCCGGCTCCGACAAGGACTACCAGCACCGTTCGGGGCGGACGGGCCGGGCCGGCGCCACCGGCGTCGTCGTCACGTTCGTCGACCCGTCCCAGCACGCCGACACGGCCGCCATCCAGCGGGCCCTCGAGCTGCCCGAGGGGCTGCACGCGACCGACGTCGGCCAGCTGACGTCCACGCAGACGCCGGCACTGACCCAGCGCTTCGACGCCCCGCGGCGCACCGAGGCGCGTCCGGCCGGGACCGGACGGCGGGGCGGCGGCCGTCGACGTGGCGGCCGCGCGCGGAGCGCCCGGCGGTAGGGCATCCTGCGGGCCCCCGGGGCGTCCACGCTCCCCGCCCCGCCGGAGGCCGGCGCATGCCCCATCAGCTCCTCGTCATCGGCGGCGACGCCGCCGGGATGTCCGCCGCGTCGCAGGCCCGCCGCCTGAAGGGCCCCGACGAGCTCGCCATCACCGTCGTCGAGCGCGGCGACACCACCTCCTACGCCGCGTGCGGCATCCCCTACTGGGTGGCCGGCCTGGTCGAGGAGCGTGCGGCGCTGATCGCCCGCCGCGCCGAGGTGTTCCGCGACCGGCAGCAGATCGACGTGCACCTGCACCACGAGGCCACCGCGATCGACACCGACGCGCGGACGGTCACCGTCCGCGACCTCGACGCCGGCACCCTGCGGACCTTCGGCTACGACGACCTGCTCATCGCGACCGGCGCCCAGCAGGTCCCCCCGCCCGTCGACGGCCTCGACACGCCGGGCGTGTCCGCCGTGCAGACCCTGCCCGACGGGCAGCGCATCCTCGACGCCCTCGCGACCCGGGCCCCCCGGCGGGCCGTCGTCGTCGGCGGCGGCTACATCGGGCTGGAGATGGCCGAGGCGCTGCAGCTGCGCGGCCTCGACGTGACGCTGCTCGACCTCGCCGAGCAGCCGATGACGACGCTCGAACCGGAGCTCGGTCGACGGATCGCCGACGCGATGCGGACGATGGGGATCGACCTGCGCCTGGGCACCCCGCTGACGGGCGTCGTCCCGGGCGACGACGGCTGGGTCCGCGCGGTCACCACCCCCGACGGGGAGATCCCGGCGGACCTGGTGGTGCTCGGTACCGGGGTGCGTCCGCGCACGGCGCTCGCCGCCGAGGCGGGGGTGCCGGTCGGACCGAGCGGCGGCATCGTCACCGACGACCGCCAGGCGACCCCGGTCACCGGCGTGTGGGCGGCCGGCGACTGCGCCGAGACGACCCACCGGGTGTCCGGCGCACGCGTGTCGTTCGCCCTCGGCACGGTCGCGAACAAGCAGGGTCGCATCGCCGGCCTGAACCTCGGCGGGGCGGAGGGCCGCTTCCCCGGCGTCCTCGGTACCGCCGTCACCAAGGTCCACGAGCTCGAGATCGCCCGGACCGGGCTGAGCCTGCGCGAGGCGGAGGCGGCCGGGCTGCGGGCGACCGTGTCGCACATCGACGCGGGGACGCGTGCGCACTACTACCCCGACAGCGCCGAGATGACCGTGCTGCTCGTCGTCGAGGAGCCGACCGGACGTCTCCTCGGCGGCCAGATCGTCGGCGGTCCGGGTGCCGGCAAGCGCATCGACGTGCTGGCGGCCGCGCTGTGGAACGGCATGCACGTCGAGGACCTGATCCAGATGGACCTCGCCTACGCCCCACCGTTCTCCCCCGTGTGGGACCCGGTGCTCACCGCCGCCCGGCGGGCCGCCGGATGAGCGCACCCGGCCGCGCGGACGGCCGCTCCGGCGACCGCCCGCGTCCCCACCAGCCGCAGCACGCGGCGGAGGGCGCGACCTGGCCCGAGCTCGTCGGACTGTTCGCCCGGCTGGGGGTGGTCGCGTTCGGCGGTCCCGTCGCCCACATCGCGATGATGGACCGTGAGGTCGTCGAGCGGCGCCGCTGGGTGGACCGGCAGCACTTCCTCGATCTGATGGCGGCGACGAACCTGCTCCCCGGCCCGAACTCGACCCAGATGACGATGCACGTCGGCTACGTGCAGAAGGGCGACCGCGGGCTGCTGGCCGCCGGCGCGGCGTTCATCCTCCCCGCAGCGCTCGTCACCCTCGGGCTGTCGTGGGCGTGGGTGCGGTTCCGCGACCTGCCCGTCGTCGACGCCGCGTTCGCCGGCATCCAGCCGGTCGTCGTCGCCATCATCCTCACCGCCATCCTCACGCTCGCCCCGCGGGCCGCCGACGACCTGCGGACCCGCGCGATCCTGGCCGGCTCGCTCGTCGCGTCGCTCGTCGGTGTCGACGAGCTGCTCGTCCTCGCCGTGGGCGCGCTGCTCGGCTGGCTCGTGCACCGCTCGTGGCGACGGCTGCGCGACGGGCTGCGCGCGCTGCGGCGTGCCGCACCGGACGGCCGCGGTGCGGCGGCGCTGCTGCTCGTCGGCCTCGCGCCGTGGACGCTCGGTGCCGCCGCCCGTGCGCCCACCGGCGACGTCGAGCGGCTGTCGCAGCTGTGGTGGTGGTTCCTCCGCTTCGGGCTGACCCTGTTCGGCAGCGGCTACCTGCTCGTCGCCTACCTGCAGACGTCGCTGGTGGACGAGCTGGGCCTGCTGACGACCGCGCAGCTGCTCGAGGCGATCGTCATCGGCGAGATGACCCCCGGACCGCTGTTCACGACCTCGACCGCCGTCGGCTACTTCCTCGGTGGTGGCACCGGTGCGGTCGTCGCGACGGTGGCGATCTTCCTGCCGTCCTTCCCGCTGGCGATGCTGCTCGGTCGGATCATGCCGCGGCTGTCGCGCTCGACGGTCGCGCGTCAGGTGCTGCGCGGCCTCGGCGCCGCCGTCGTCGGCGTGATGGCCGCCGTCGCCTGGACGATCGGCACCCGCGTCGTCACCGACGTCCCCAGCGGTCTGATCGTCCTCGTGGCGCTGGCCGTGCTGCGCTTCACACGCCTCGGCCCGATCGCGCTCGTGCCCGCCGGCGCCATGGTCGGGTGGCTCCTGAACCTCGGTCCCTGACGACGAGCGCGACGGCGGCGCTGTGCTGCGACCCGGCACGCAGCGTGGCCGAGCGCCACAGCAGCAGCACCGACGACAGCACGGAGGTGCCGGCGAGGACGGCGACGGCCGCCGGACCGGCGACGTCGACCGCGACGCCGCCGAGCGCGCCACCCGCGGCGCTCCCGAGGTAGATCGCCGCCTGCGTCCACGACTGGGCCTCCGCGCGGGAGCGGGGCGGTGAGACGTCGTCGACGAGCTGGAACCCGCACACGTTCATCGGGCCGACGAACGCCCCGACGAGCAGGACGAGCCCCGCGAGCACGGCCAGGCGGCCGCCGGCGGTGGCGAGCAGCAGGTGGGCGCCGGCGAGCAGCGTCGCGATGCGCAGCATGCGGACCCGCAGCGTGCCCTCCCACACGCGTGCGCCGTAGGCCAGCCCGCTGATCAGGCTCGCGACGGCGATGCCGGAGATGAGCGTGCCGGCGAACCCCGGCCTCCCCGCCGCCTCCGACACGGACGCGGCGAAGATGTCGAACAGGCCGAAGCTCGCGGCGATGCCGAGGTAGACGAGCACCATCGAGCGCAGCCCTCGGGACCGCAGCGCACTGACGTCGCCGCCCGACCAGCGCGACGCCCCGGCGGCCCGCTCGCGCGGCGCGGTCGCCGCGATCCGGGGCCCGGCGGCGTAGACCAGCGCGCCGAGCAGCACGCCCGCACCGGCGGCCAGCACCGCGGCCCGTGCGTCCCACGCCGCGGCGATGCCGACGGTGAGGAGCGGGCCGAGCAGGTAGCCGAGCTCGATGTTCGACGCCGTCAGCACGAACGCACGTTCCCGTTCGCGCCCCTCGTACAGGGCGCCGAACGCCGCACGGGCGCACGCCGTCATCGGTGGGGAGAACAGGCCGGTGCCGAAGGCGGCCACGACGAGCGCGGTGCCGCTCCACCCCGCGCCGATCCCGAGCGCGAGCGTCGCCGTGCCGGCGAAGTAGACGACGCCGTCGGGCAGCAGCACCTGCCGGTGGCCGAGCACGTCGGCGAGCCGCCCCTGGATGGGGGAGCTGACGGCGACACCGAGCTGGTGCGCGCCGGTGACGAGCCCGACGACGGCGTAGGCGTAGGAACCCTCCCGCAGCGCGAGGATCAGCGCGAGCAGGATCATCCCGGGGGTGAAGCGGCCCAGCCCGTGAGCGATGGTGATGCTCGTCGCGCCGGGTCGGCGCAGCAGCTCCAGGTACGACCGCACGCCACCCGCTCCGCCGGTCCGCGGTGTGCCGTGGGGGGTGCGGACCTGCGTCGCAGCGTACTGCTGAGGGCTACCTTGCCCGCGGTGCGCGCGGCGTGTCGCAGCGGGGACGGCGAGGACGGCGAGGACGGCATGGACGAGACACGGACGGTGGAGCGGTCCCCCGTCGACCGCGTCGTCCGCCAGCTGCTGCTCATCGGTGACGCGTCCCCACGGGCCCTGTTCGACCTGAAGGGCTCGATGCTGATCGCCGGCGTGCGCTGCACGATCACCTACCTGATCATCCCCTTCGGTGCCCCGGTGGTCGCGTGGCTGGGCGTGCTGGCCACGCCCCTGTCGCTCGTGCTGTCCGTCGTCGCCGTCGGCATGGCGATCTCCAGCCTGCGCCGCGTGTGGATGGCCGACTACCGCCACCGGTACGCCTACTCGCTGTTCATCGTCGTCGCCGTCGTGCTGCTCGCCATCGTCATCGCCGGCGACGTGCGGACGCTGACCGCGTGAACGCCGAGCGGGCAGGCACCGTCGCGCGGCTGGAGCGGGACATCGCCGACCTGGAACGTCTGCTCGTCGACATGCCGCCGCACCATGCCGGCGGGACGCGCCGGGCCGCGGAGGAACGCCTGGACGACCTGCGCCGCAGCCTGCGCCGCGCGCGGACGGGCGACGGAGGGACGGACTGATGCGTGTGCTCGTCACCGGCGGGGCCGGCTTCATCGGTTCGGCGACCGCCGCGGCGCTGCGCGACGCCGGGCATGACGTCACCGTCGCCGACGACCTCAGCCGCGGACGGCGCGACATGCTCCCCGACGACGTGCGCTTCGTGCAGGTGGACGTCACCGAACCGGACGCGATCGGACCCGTCGTCGCGGGCGCGGGCTTCGACGCGTGCCTGCACTTCGCGGCCCTCATCGAGGTCGGCGACTCGATGCGCCGGCCGGAGGCCTACTTCGGCACGAACACGGCGGGCACGGCCGCGCTGCTCGACGTGCTGCTGCGCAACGACGTCGGCCGCTTCGTGTTCTCCTCCACCGCCGCGACGTACGGCGAACCGGTCAGCGTCCCCATCGACGAGGACCATCCGAACGTCCCGACGAACCCCTACGGCGAGTCGAAGCTGATGACCGAGCGCATGCTCGCCTGGTACCGGCGGCTGCACGGCCTGCGCAGCGCGTCGCTGCGGTACTTCAACGCGGCCGGGGCGATCGGCCGTCATGGTGAGCGGGCCGACGAGCACCAGTCCCACCTGATCCCGCTGGTGCTGCTCGCCGCCGCCGGGCGGCGCGAGCACGTGCGCGTGTTCGGGACGGACTACCCGACGGCGGACGGCACGGCCGTGCGGGACTACATCCACGTCGCCGACCTCGCGGACGCGCACGTCCTCGCCCTCGACGCGCTCGACACGGCTGCGCCGGCCACCTCCGACGGCGACGCGGAGGCGGGGACGGGCGACGGGCGCATCGTCGCGAACCTCGCGAACGGGGCCGGCTTCAGCGTCCGGGAGGTCATCGCGACGGCGGAGGAGGTCACGGGGCTGCCCGTGCCCCACGTCGACGAGCCCCGCCGCGCCGGTGACCCGGCCGTGCTGGTCGCCTCCGCCGAACGGGCGCGGCGCGTCCTCGGCTGGGAGCCACGTCGGCCGGCGCTCGCGACGATCGTCGGCGACGCGTGGGAGCACCTGCAGGCCGGTGCGGCGGGGTCGGACGCGGACTGACGCGGACCGACGCGCCGGCGGCCGCCGGTCAGGCCTCCGCGGCCTGCTCGTCGGGGTCCTCCGGCAGCTCGACCCGGTCGAACAGCGGCGTCGCCTCCCCCAGCCGCGTGCCGGCGGGCACGTCGGGGCGCCGCCAGCCGGCCCCCTCGAGGGTGCCGCCGAGCCCGAGCCAGCCGTGGATCGTCGCGGAGGAGAACGGCGTGTACGGCGCGAACGCCACGGCGAGCCCGGCGATCGCCTGCAGCGCGACGTGCAGGGTGGTGCCGGTGCGCGCGAGGTCGGACTTCGCCGTGCGCCACGGTTCGAGCTCGTTCAGGTAGGCGTTGACCTCCTGCGCGCCGCTGAGGGCCAGCCGCAGGCCGCGCCGCAGCTCGACGGCCTCGAGCGCGCCGGCCGCGTCGGTGAGCACCCCGTCGATGGTGGTCAGCAGCGCCCGGTCGACGTCCGCGAGCTCCCCCGCCTCCGGCACGACCCCGTCGAAGCGCTTCGCCGTCATCGCGAACACCCGGTTGACGAGGTTGCCCCATGCGGCCGACAGCTCGTCGTTGATGCGGCGGACCATGTCCTCCTCGGTCAGGTCGACGTCGGCCTGCTCCGGGAGGTGGGCGGCGACCGCGTACCGGAGTGCGTCCGGCTGGTAGGTCTCGAGGTAGTCGAGGAGGGAGCGGCCGACGCCGCGCGACTTCGACGCCTTCGCCCCCCGGAAGGTGACGTACTGGTTCGCCGGCACGTCCGTGGGCAGGTTCAGGTCGCCCGACCCCATCAGCTGCGCGGGCCAGAACACGGCGTGGAACGGCACGTTGTCCTTCCCGATGAAGTAGTAGGACTCGGCGGACGGGTCCTCCCACCAGGCGCGCCACGCGTCGGGGTCGCCGCTGCGCTGCGCCCACTCGCGGGACGCGGACAGGTAGCCGATGACCGCGTCGAACCACACGTAGATGCGCTTGCGCTCCGCGCCGTCGAGGGTCACGTCGTCGGGGAGCGCCACCCCCCAGTCGATGTCGCGGGTGATCGGGCGGTCCTGCAGCCCGTCGCGGACGAACCCGAGGGCCCAGTTGATGACGTGCGGCCGCCAGCCCTCACGGGACTCGAGCCACGCGAGCAGCCGGTCGGTGAGCCCGGGCAGGAGGAAGAAGTAGTGCTCCGTCTCCCGCTGCTCCGGCACGGCACCGGTCAGCTTGGAGCGGGGGTCGACGAGGTCGGTCGGGTCGAGGGTCGCGCCGCACGTGTCGCACTGGTCGCCCCGCGCCCCCTCGGCGCCGCACCGCGGGCAGGTGCCCTCGACGTACCGGTCCGGCAGGAAGCGCTCGGCGACCGGGTCGAACGGCTGGAGGGTGGTACGGGCCTCGAGGAAGCCGTTGGCGTGCAGGCCGCGGAGGATCTCCTGCGTGGTGCGTGCGTGGTTCTCCGTGAGGGTGGTGGTGAACAGGTCGAACGAGATGCCCAGCTCCTCCCAGTAGCGGAGGAACTCGGGGTGGAAGCGCTCCACGACCGCCTGCGGAGTGGTTGACTCCTGCTCCGCCCGGACCGTGATGGGGGTGCCGTGTCCGTCCGAGCCGGAGACCATGAGCACACGGCTGCCCGCGATGCGGTGGTAGCGGGCGAAGATGTCGGCGGGCAGGTACGCCCCGGCGAGGTGACCGAGATGCAGCGAGCCGTTCGCATACGGCCAGGCGACGGCGACGAGCACGTGGCGTCGGTCGGCGCCGTCGGCCCGACCGTCACTCGGACCTGCTGCTCCGCGTCCGTCCATCCTGCGAGCCTACCGGCGCGGTCCTGCCGGTCCGGTGTCATGCCGGTCGGACGTGCCGGTCGACGGTCCGCGTACGCCGGTCCTCGACGATGAGCACCCCGGCCACCGACGCCGCACGGACGCTGCCGCGGCGGGCGCTCGCCCGCCCGACCAGCCGGTTCGCCGACGTCGACGGCGTCGAGGTACATCACGAGGTGCACGGCCCCGCCGGCACCCGGCCGGCGACGGGCCCGACGCTGCTGCTGTCGCACCACTTCTACGGGTCGACCGGCGTCTGGGACCGCCTCGTCCCGCGACTGTCCGACGCGTACCGGGTCGTCGCCTGGGACCGGCCGGGCTTCGGCCTGACCGAGCGTCCACCGCGGCGCGCCGACGGCAGCCCGTACTCCCGTGCGGCGACGGCACGCATCGGCTGGGGGCTGCTGGACCGGCTGGGCGTCGACGACACGGTGCTCGTCGGGGCGTCCGCGGGCGGGACGAACGTGCTGGAGATGTACGCCCGGGCCCCGGAGCGGGTCCGCGCCCTCGTCCTGCTCGCCCCGGCGATCACCGGTGACGTCGGCGCACCCCCGCGGCTGCGTCCGCTGCTGCGGACCGCGCCGGTGCGGTGGATCGCGCCCCGGCTCGTGGAGCGGTTCGCCGGGGAGGTGACCCACGCCCGCAGCACCCGCTCGTGGGCGGACCCGTCACGCGCGGCCGACGCCGACATCGCGCCGTACCGGGACCTGCTGCGCACCGACGGCTGGGCGCGCGGCCTGTGGGAGGTCATGACGGTCGAACCGCCGCCGGACCTGCGGCCGGTGCTGCGCCGCATCCACGTCCCCACGCTCGTCGTGACCGGTGCGCAGGACCGCACGATCGCACCCCGGTGGGGCCGCTGGGTCGCCGACGCCGTCCCCGACGGGCGCTTCGCGCTCCTCCCGGACTGCGGGCACGTCCCGCACCAGGAGCGGCCCGACGAGCTGGCGGCGCTCGTCCGTCCGTTCCTCGCCGAGGTGCTCGGCGGCTGACCGGTCGTTCCGCTCAGGCCCCGTCGGCGCCGACGAGCTGCTCCTCCTCGGTGACGGGCAGCACCTCGGCGACGTAGCGCCGTGCGGCGTCGAACAGGTCGAGGTCGGCGCCCTGCTCGGCGGACCAGCGCTGCCAGTGCTCGAGGATCTCGACGAACAGCTGCGGCGCCTGCCGGCGACCGCGCAGCGCGTGCGGGACGAGCGCGACCGTCGGCTCGAACGAACGCTCGAGCCAGCGGCGCGCGACGAGCGCCTCGTCGCCGGGCGCCTGCTCCTGGTCGGCGAGCCAGGCACCGAAGTTGCGGATGTCGTTGAGGAGCACGCGCGCCTGCAGGTCCTGCGCCTCGAGGCCGGTGAGCTCCCGCAGCAGCCGCTGGTAGCGCCCCGGCTCCAGGACCGACGTCCGCAGGTGCAGCCGCGTCCGGCCGCCGTCCTCCCGCAGGAGCTCGAGCTCCTCGACGTCGTACCCGATCTCGTTGATGCGCCGCAGCCGCTCGTGGATGCGATGTCGCTCGTCCTCCGCGAACACCTCGTCGTGGGTCAGCTCGGCCCACAGACGTGCGTAGCGGTCCTGGAGGTCGTGGGCGAAGTCGGCCGGGTCGATGACGTCACCGAGGACGTGGGCGGCCTGCAGGTCGAGCAGCTCCCCGGCGGTCTTCTCCGCGGCCAGTTCGACGTCGGTCCGCCGCTGCCCGTCGGACAGTTCGTCGTACAGCTCCCCCGTCTCCGTGTCGACGAGGTACGCGGCGAGGCTGCCGGCGTCGCGGCGGAACAGCGTGTTGGAGAGGGAGCAGTCGCCCCAGTAGAAGCCGTTGAGGTGGAGGCGCACGAGCAGCTGTGCCATCGCGTCGATGAGCGGGTCACGCAGCGCGTGATGCTCGCGTCGCAGGAACAGCAGCCGGTAGGGGACGGAGAACTCGAGATGTTGGGTGATCAGGCAGGCGTCGAGCCGGTCCCCGGAGGGCGCGTCACGGAGGGTGACGACCCCGACGACGTCGACGACGGGCACCCCCTCGTCCTTCAGGTGCCGGAGGAAGCGCCACTCCCGCAGGGCGTAGCGGCGCGGCAGCTCCTTCAGGTGGTACAGCCGGTCGTCGTAGCGGACGGTGCGCACGACGTGCCGGTGGATCCCGAGCGGCATCTCGACGAGCCGCGGCCCGTCCCATGCGGCGAGCGGCACGTCCCACGGCAGGTCGAGGAAGTCCGGATGCCCGGTGCGGGCGGTCAGCTGCAGGCGCACGGTGCGGCCTCGACGGCGTGGCGGGGGCGGGCGGGGCGGACGGGGGCGTCGCGGGAGCGGCACGGCGCCGACGGCGGACACCGTCGGCGCAGCACCGTGGGCGACGCCGTGGACGAGGCTAGCGTCGGCGTCACCGCCGACGGCAGGGACACCCATGGGCCGCAGCATCCCCGACGGTTTCGTGCTCGGTGCGGCGACGTCCGCGTTCCAGATCGAGGGCGCCGCCGACCGGCGCGGCGAGACCATCTGGGACCGGTTCATCCGGGTGCGCGGGCTGCCCGACACCGGCCTCGTCGCCTGCGACCACGTCGACCGGCTCGACGAGGACCTCGACCTGATGGCCGAGCTCGGGCTGCAGGCGTACCGCTTCTCGGTCGCGTGGGCGCGGGTGCTCCCCGAGGGGCACGGCCGGCCGGACGCCGCCGGGCTCGGGTTCTACGACCGGCTCGTCGACGGGCTGCTCGAGCGGGGCATCGTGCCGTGGCTGACGCTGTACCACTGGGACCTGCCGCAGGCGCTCGACGACGTCGGCGGGTGGCGCGTGCGGGACACCGTCGGCCGGTTCACCGACTACGCCGCGCTGATGGTGGGGCGGCTGGGTGACCGGGTACCGAACTGGATCACGCACAACGAGCCGTGGGTCGCCTCGATGCTCGGGCACCGTGACGGCGTCTTCGCCCCCGGTGGGACCGACATGGGCGAGGCGCTGACCGTCGCCCACCATCTGCTCGTGAGCCACGGGACGGCCGCACAGGCGATCCGCGCGGCCGCGCCGGCAGCACGCGTCGCCGCAGCGATCGACTGCCGGCCGGCCGTGCCGGCGACCGACCGGGAGGAGGACGTCGTCGCGACCCGCCACTTCGACGGGTTCCGCAACCGGTGGTTCCTCGACCCGCTGTTCGGGCACGGGTATCCCGACGACATGGTCGACGCGTACCGCACGGCCGGCCGCTTCGACGCCCGTCCGGGCGGGGACGGCCCCGTCCGGGACGGCGACCTCGACCTGATCGCCCAGCCGCTCGACGTGCTCGGCCTGAACTACTACACCGGCATCCGCATCTCGGCCGGCCGCGAGGAGGACGAGACGCCGGACGTCGCGCCCGGGCCGAACCCGCCGGAGGGGCATACGGAGATGGGCTGGCCGGTGCAGCCCGACGTCCTGCACGGGTTCCTGCTCCGGCTCCAGCGCGACTACGCGCCGGCGAGCATCATGATCACCGAGAACGGCGCGAGCTTCTCCGACGGGCCGGACGCGGAGGGTCGGGTGCACGACGTGCGGCGCACCGCCTACCTCCACGACCATCTCGCGGCGGCGATCGACGCGCGCGAGGCGGGGGTGCCCGTCGAGGGGCACCTGACGTGGAGCCTGCTCGACAACCTCGAGTGGACCCAGGGGTTCGCGCAGCGGTTCGGCGTGATCCACGTGGACCACACGACCCAGCGGCGCACCGTCAAGGACAGCGGCTGGTGGCTGCGCGACGCGATCGCGTCACGCACGCTCCCCGACGTCCCCGGCCCGTCCGCCGGCGCGTGACGACGGCGGGGCCGGCGGCGCCGGTCACCGCAGGGCGCGTCCCGTCTCCACGTCGAAGAAGTGGATCTTGTCGGTGAGCACCCCGACGTCGATCCGCTCCCCGAGGCGCGGGGCGCGGTCCGGGGCGAAGCGCATGATGAAGCTCTGCCCGCCCTGGGCCGCCTGACGCTTCAGGTCCTCGAACGCGTCCTCGTCGTCCATCGCCGCGCGCATGTCGTCGGAGACGACGGCGGTCGTGCGCGTGTCGACGTGGGCGAGCGACTCGGCGCCAAGCGCCTCGACCAGGGTGACCTCGACGCCACGCAGGACGCGGTCGTCGGGGACCTCCGACGCGTGGACGAAGTGCTCGGGGCGGATGCCGACGGCGACCCGCCCGCCGACCCGGTCCTTCAGCCGCGGGTAGCGCTCGAGCGTCGACGGGTCGACCGTGATCGTCGAGCCCTCCTGCAGGTCGAGGAGGATGCGTCCGTCCTCCTCGCGCACCGGGGCCTCCGACAGGTTCATGGCCGGGGAGCCGATGAACCCGGCGACGAACAGGTTGTCGGGGCGCTCGTAGAGGTCGGTCGGGGAGGCGACCTGCTGCAGCCATCCGAGCTTGAGCACGGCGACCCGGTCCCCCATCGTCATCGCCTCGACCTGGTCGTGCGTGACGTAGAGGGTGGTGACCTTCAGCCGGTTCTGCAGCGCCGCGATCTCCCCGCGCATCTGCACGCGCAGCTTCGCGTCGAGGTTGGAGAGCGGCTCGTCCATCAGGTACGCCTGCGGCGAGCGCACGATCGCGCGGCCCATCGCGACACGCTGCCGCTGCCCACCGGAGAGCGCCTTCGGCTTGCGGTGCAGGTACTCCTTCAGGCCGAGCATCTCCGCCGCCTCGTTGACGCGCCGGTCGATCTCCTCCTTGGAGACCTTCGCGAGCTTGAGGGCGAAGCCCATGTTGTCCGCGACGCTCATGTGCGGGTAGAGCGCGTAGGACTGGAAGACCATGGCGATGTCGCGCTCCTTCGGCGACAGGTCGTTCACGACCCGGTCGCCGATGCGCAGCTCGCCGCTGGTGATCTCCTCGAGCCCCGCGACCATCCGCAGCGCGGTCGACTTCCCGCAGCCCGACGGGCCGACGAGGATGACGAACTCGTCGTCCGCGACCTCGAAGGACAGGTCGAAGATGGCCTGGGTCCCGTCGGGATAGACCTTGTTGACCTTGTCGAAGACGATGTCTGCCATGGTGCTCCCCTCAGCGTGCGACGGACGGTCGTGGACGGACGTGCGGTCGGTGGTGACGTGCGGCGGCCCTCACCCGCTCAGCCCTTCACGGAGCCGGCGAGGATGCCGCGGACGAAGTAGCGCTGGAGCGCGAAGAACACGATGATCGGGAAGAACGCCTGCACGAACGCCCCGGCGGTCAGCAGGTGCTCGTAGCGGCCGAAGTCCCCGGCGATCGCGGCGATGATGACGGTCGCGGGCATCTTGTCGGGCGCGAACGGTCCGATCATCGTCAGCGCGATCAGGTAGTCGTTCCACGTCCACAGGAACTGGAAGATCGCGAACGCGGCGAGCACCGGGATCGACAGCGGGAGGACGAGCCGCACGAAGATCTGGAAGTGGTCGGCGCCGTCGATGCGGGCCGACTCGAAGATGTCGCGCGGCAGCCCGCTGATGAAGTTGTGCAGCAGGAAGATCGCCAGCGGCAT
>CAJXTG010000020.1 GCA_913060655.1 uncultured Nitriliruptoraceae bacterium
CGACGGCGGTGCGCCTGGAGGTCGACCCCAGCACCCGGGTCGGGACGCTCGTGCTCGACCGTCCTCCGCTCAACGCGCTCGACCTGGCCGCCTGGCGGGACCTCGAGGCGGCCGTCACCGACGCCGCGGGCCGCGACGACGTCCGTGCGCTCCTGGTGCGGGGCGGCCCCCGGGCGTTCGCCGCCGGCGCCGACGTCAGCGAGTTCGCCGACTGGGACGTGGCGGGGGCGGCCGCCGCGGCGGCGACGATCCACGGTGCGCTCGACGCGCTCGCCGCCGTCCCGATGGTGACCATCGCCGTCGTCGCCGGGTACGCGCTCGGCGGTGGCTGCGAACTGGCGCTCGCCTGCGACCTGCGGTTCGCGGCCGACAACGCGAAGATCGGCCAGCCCGAGGTGCTCCTCGGCGTGCTGCCCGGTGGGGGCGGGACGCAGCGGCTCCCGCGCCTCGTGGGTGTGGGCCGGGCGAAGGACCTCGTCCTCACCGGCCGGATGGTCGACATGGTGGAAGCACCTGCCATCGGGCTCGTCGACCGCGTCCTGCCCGCCGACGAGGTCCTCGCGGCGGCGACCGCGCAGGCCGTGACGTTCGCGGCCGGACCGGCGTCGCTCGCGCTCGCGAAGCGTGCGATCGATGACGGCGCGGACCTGCCGCTCGGTGAGGCGCTCGCGCTCGAGCAGCGGCTGTTCGCCGACGCGTTCGCGACCGACGACCGGGCGATCGGGGTCCGCTCGTTCCTCGCCGACGGGCCCGGCGTCGCACGGTTCTCCGGGAGGTGAGCGGCATGTCCGAGGACGGGTCCGACGTCACGCGGCTCGACGTGAAGGGCAAGCAGGAGGCCTACCACGACTGGGAGGCCCGCACCTACGAGGACAAGTTCAACATCTCCTACGACGACCGCTGCATCGACTACGCGCGGGACCGTTTCCGCCGCGTCGTCGACGAGGGTGAGCGCTTCTCCCGTGTCCTCGAGCTCGGAGCGGGCACCGGGTTCCTCACCATCAACCTCGCGCTCGCCGGGTGTCTCGACGGGGCCGAGCTCACCGTCACCGACATCAGCTCCGGCATGCTCGACGTGTGCGTCGAGAACGGTCGACGGCATGGGGTCACCCTGCAGCCGCAGCCGGGTGACGCCGAGGCGCTGCCGTTCCCCGACGCGAGCTTCGACCTGGTCCTCGGCCACGCGTTCCTCCACCATCTGCCCGACCCGGCCGCCGCGCTCGCCGAGGCCCACCGCGTGCTCGTCCCCGGGGGCACGCTCGTCATCGCCGGTGAGCCGACACGCCTCGGGGACCGCATCGCCGGCGTGTTCAAGCGGGCCGCGTGGGGTGGGTTCCGGGCGGTGACGACCGTGCCCCGCCTGCGGCACCTGCGGCGGCCCGGCATCGTCGAGTCCGGCGGGGACGCCCGCGACGCGGCGCTCGCCGGCCTCGAGCACGAGGTCGACCTGCACACCTTCGACCCGGCCGACGTCGAGGCGATGGCCCGTGTCGCCGGCTTCGCCCCGGTCCGCGTCGTCACCGAGGAGCTGCTCGCGAACTGGGTCGGCTGGGCCGTGCGCACCATCGAGGCGTCCGTGCGTCCCGGCGTGCTCGGCGAGCGGTGGGCGTTCGGCGCGTTCAACACGTGGCGGCGGCTCAGCCGCATCGACCGGGCGCTCGAGGGCGTCGTCCCCGCCGCGCTGTTCTACAACCTCATCCTGCACGCACGTCGGCCCGTGGGGTGAGCGCCGAGGACGGTCGGACCGGCCCCACCCCCGACGCGGCGCTGCGGGCCACCGTGGCGCACCTGCGCGGGCTCGACGAGGGCCGGGCGCTCGCGCAGCTCGCCGACCGGCTCCCACCGCCCGCACGCCACGCACGCTGGGGGCCGTGGCGCGCCCTCCGGTTCGCCCGGGCCCACGGGATGCTCACCGCGCTGCACGCCCGGCACGTGCGGCGGCTCGCCACCGCCCGTGTCCGGCTCCTGCTGCGGCGTGCCGACGTCCGGCTGCACGGCATGACCTTCCTCGGGCGCCGCGTCGAGCTGACCGCACCCGCCGGCGCGGGCCGGCTGGTGGTCGGCCCGTGGTGCTGGCTCGGCGACGACGTCGCGCTGCGCGCGCACGGAGGTCGGGTGACGCTCGGCCCGAAGGTCGTGGTCGGCAGCGGGACGACCGTGAACGCCTACCTCGACGTCACGATCGGGGAGGGGACGCTGATCGCGGACGGCGTCCACATCACCGACTTCGACCACCGCACCGATCGGCTCGACCTGCCGATCAAGGACCAGGGGATCGTCACGTCACCGGTGCGGATCGCCGAGGACGTGTGGATCGGTCGGGGGGTGACCGTGCTCCGTGGTGTCGACGTCGGACGCGGCAGCGTCATCGGCGCCCATGCCGTCGTGACCCGCGACGTCCCGCCGTACTCGGTCGTCGCCGGTGTGCCCGCCCGGGTGGTGCGTTCGCGGCGGCCGTCAGCCGGCGGCTGACCGGCCGGCAGCCCGGCGCGCCTCGAGGTCCGCACGCTCCTCGGCCCGCGCCCAGCGCATGAACCCGATCGCGATGACGGTCCACAGCGCCAGCCCGCCGACGACGTTCATCAGCACGCCGGCGAGCTGCTGGTCCCGCACGGGATCGAACCCGAGCCACAGCGGCGGTGCCAGCTCGTACAGGCCGTACAGCGGCAGCGGGGAGAACGCGAGGAACGTGGCCGGCACGAACATGAGGATGCTGGACGCGAACAGGTAGAAGGCGCGCAGCGGCTCGCGGATCGCGCCGCGGTCCGCCTCACGCCGCATCGCGGGGAACCACCACACCAGTCCGGCGAGCAGGTGGGCCGCGTCCACCGCGAACGAGCCGACCTGGTAGACCTTCAGCGTGTCGATCGCGACCGGCAGGTGCGTGCCGAACAGCACCGCGTTGAACACGAGCAGCGCGACCGGCCACCGGGTCAGCCAGCGGGTGGCGGTCCACCGGGCGCTGCCGTGGGGCAGCCACCGGTCGAGCAGCCACGTCGGGATCGCGCTGAGCAGCAGCGGGGCGACGACGAAGGTGAGCGCGATGTAGCGCCCGATCCCGACGGTGGCGAGGTAGCCCGCGCCGAGCGCGCCGAGCGGCCACTCGGACACGACGGCCATGACCGCGACGCCGGCGACCCAGCGCCGCAGCAGCCGCGGGTCCACCGGTCGGCCGGCACGCCGGTGCGCCCCGAGGTACAGGCCGAGCAGCGCGGCGGCCGCCAGCCAGACGCCGACGAACGGGGTGTAGCGCCACGTCCAGACCTGGCCGGGGTTGCTCGAGCACCACCAGGCGACGTTCACGTGGGCGCGCTCACGCCGACCAGTCCGCGACGATGCGCGGCAGGTCCGCGACCCAGTCGGAGCGCCGGGTGCCGAACGGCCACACCCTGCGCGCCCGACCCTCGGCGTCGAACCCGATGACCTGGGCCGGATGCCCGATGAGGTCACCCTCGCCCCGCGGGTCCGGCCCCTCCACGATCGGGCCGGGCAGGTCCAGCTGGGTGAGCGCCTCCTCGACGACGGGCAGCGCCGCGTGCAGCCCGATCATCCGGTCGTCGAAGTGGTCGAGGAACGTGTCGATGCGCTCCGGCGTGTCCCGCGCCGGGTCGACGGAGACGAACACGACGCGCACCTGGTCGTAGCGGGTGCGCGTCTGCTCCATCGCGCTCGCGATCGACGCGAGGTGCACCGGGCAGATGTCGGGGCACGACGAGTAGCCGAAGAACAGCAGGGTCGGGCCGCCGGCGAGCTCCGTGTCGAGCCGGAACGGGCGTCCCGACGTCGTCGTCAGCGTCACGTCGGGCAGGGAACGTTCGACCGTGAGGGGCAGGCCGTACCAGCCGTCGTCCGCCTGCGTGAGCCCCTGCGCGCTCAGCGCTGTCGAGCTCGACGGGGCCGTGCTGCAGCCGGCGACGACGAGTGCGGCCACCACGAGCAGGGCTGCGCGTCCGGCCCGCCCCGTGCGCCTCATGGTCGCCCTCCGGCGTCGTCGCCGGTCAGTCCTCGACGAGGTCGAGCAGGTCGACGACCTCCGCGGTGACGGTGACCGGGGCGCTGCGTTCGAAGCGCAGCGTGACGTCGAAGGTACCGCCGAGGACGACGCGCTCGTCGGGGACGACGACCATCAGGTGCAGGCCGCCGGGGCGGAACCGGACCGTGTCGCCGGCGGGCAGCACGACGTCCTCGAGCAGCCGCATCACGGCCCGCCCGTCGTCCTCGATGACGGTGCGGTGGATCTCGACGGCGAGCGCGGCGTCGGTCTCCGCCGCGACCAGCCGGTCGTCACCGTCCCCGCGGTTCTCGATGCTGACGACCAGCTGGGACGTCCCGGCGACCGGTGCGGACGCCTGCGCGGCGGACACCCTGAGGTCCGGTGCCCCGGGACCCGGTCCGGCGTCGCCCTCCCCGCCACAGCCGGCGAGGGCCAGGCCGACGGCGGCCAGCAGGACGCCGGTGCGCAGGGCACGGCGCGGGCTCATGCGGCCCGGCCCAGCGGCAGCACCGCGGTGTAGGTGTCGACGGTCCGTGCGGCGACGTCCTCCCAGCGGTACCGGTCGCGGATGTGCTCGCGGCCACGCGCGACGAGCCGGTCGGCGAGGCCCGGGTCGACGAGGACCTCGGTGATGCGGGCGGCGAGCTGCTCGGCGTCGTGCGGGGGGAAGCGCAGCCCCGTGCCCTCCGCGACGACCTCCCGCAGCCCGCCGGTGTCGCTGACGACCACGGGGGTCCCGCACGCCATCGCCTCCGTCGCCACCAGGCCGAACGGCTCGTACAGCGAGGGGGCGACGGCGACATCGGCCGCGGCGTAGTGCAGGCGCAACTCACGCTCCTCCAGGAAACCGGTGAAGCGCACGCGGTGACCCAGCCCCAGCTCGTCGACGAGCCGCCGCAGCTCGTCCGAGTAGGTCCCGACCCCCGCGATGAGGAACCGGACGGCGCCGACCCGCTCGGCGAGCCGCTCGAGCGCGTGCAGGACCGTCTGCACCCCCTTCTCGTACTCGAGGCGTCCGGCGAACAGCACCAGGTGGGTGTCGTCGTCGGCGAGGGTGGCGCGCAGCGCGCGGACCTCGTCCGCGGGCGGGGCGAGGTCGTCGACCGCGACCCCGTTGGGGATGGTGTCCAGGCGGTCCTCGGGGACACCGAAGAGGGTGCGGACCTGGTCGTGCATGTACGTCGAGCAGACGATGGTGCGGTCGGCGTGCTCGACGAGCCAGCCCTCCACGCCGTGGATGAGCCGGTTCATCGGGCCCGGCAGGTGCCCCTGATGACGGCCGTACTCGGTGGCGTGGACGGTCGCGACGAGCGGACGCCCCGAGGTCGTGGCCGCCTCGACCGCGGCGGACGCGACCAGCCAGTCGTGGGCGTGGATGACGTCGACGTCGTGGTCGCGGAGGATGCGGGTGGCCGCACCGAGCACCGCCGTGTTGAAGCCGAGCACCCACGGCACGAGGTCGTCGAACGGGACCACCGGCGGGGACGCGTCGACGCGGACGACGTGCAGCGCACCGTGACGCTCCTCGGCGGGTGCGTGCGGATGCGTGCGGGACACGACGTGCAGCTCGTGGCCGGCCGCGACGAGCGCCCGGCTGAGCGCGTCCACGTGTCGGCCGAGTCCGCCCACGAGACGGGGTGGGAACTCCCACGACAGCATCAGGATGCGCATGCGCGGAGGGTACGACGAGCCGGGAGCTCCCCGGCCCGGCGTACCCTCCGGCCGGCGGACGGGGAGCGGGGTGCACCGTGGACGGGCCGGTCGGGATCGTCGTCGGCGGTGCGCTGCTGCTGCTCGGGGCGTGGGGTGCGAGCGGCCTGCACCGCCGGCAGCACGGCCGGCCCGGACCCGTCAGCCTGCTCGCCCTCGCGCCGTTCGGCGTGCTCATCGGGGCCGGTGCCGCCCTGGTGCGCGGCTGGGACCTCGGTCTCGCCGCCGTGACCGGCGCCGGCGCCGTGATGCTGGTCGCGCTCGTCGGCGACGTGCGCAGCGCACGGCGTCGGGCCCGCGGACGCCGCTCAGCCTGACGCGGACAGCGGACCGTCCGCGTGCGCCGCCGTCCCCGCCGAGAGCGCCGCCAGCAGCGCGGAGGCATCGGGGACGGGGACCGGTCCGTCGACGTCGGCCACACCGTCGGCGGCCGCGTCCGCGGTCAGGGCCGCGCAGAGGGCACGCACGCGGGCCGCATGGCCCTCGACGCGCTCCACCGCGTAGCGCGGACTGCGCCCCCGCGTGAGCATGAACGGCCAGTCGGAGGCGTGCAGCAGCGCGACCTCCCGGGCGACGGCCGCACGCAGCTCGGCGTCGCCCTCACCGCCGGCGAGCGTCCGCCGCGCCAGCGCCGTCGTCTCCCGCAGCGTCGCCCACAGCGGCCGCGTGTCCGCCGTCACCCAGCTCGCGTGCCCCTTCGCGTACCCCCACGACGACTCCGGCAGGTGCAGCCGGCGCTCCGGCGGCCGCCGGGCCAGCCGCGACGCGAGCGTCGTGGTGCGCAGCCCGGGGGTGTCCGCGACGCGCTGCAGCACCGCCTCCAGCCAGACCGGCCCCTCGTGCCACCAGTGGCCGAGCAGTTCGGTGTCGTAGGCGGCGACGACGACGCCGCCCGGCCGGTCCGCCAGCGTGTCCGCGACCGCCGTGACGAAGTGGTCGGCGTGCTCGTGGGCGCGGTGCCGCGCACGTGCCGGCACGTACGGCTGCTTCGCGTCGGGCGGCAGCTCCCGGTCGGTGACCCGCCACGAGCGGTGCACGCCGAACCCGCCGGTCGCGTGATGGTCGAGGTACCACGGGTCGCCGGGGTAGCCCGCCGTCGGGGACCACACGAGGTAGGCGACCGACAGGTCGCGGCCGAACGCGACGACGTCGCTGTCGCCGATGCGCACCCCGTCGTAGAGCACCGCCTCGGGGGCGTCGCCGTCGGCCGGGACCGGGTCGGGACGGCGGGTCCAGTCCCGCGGGCCGCCGCCCGCGGCGGTGACGAGGGTCGGCCCGTCCACGAGCACGTGGGTGACGCCGTGCCGGGCGTAGTGCTCCTCGAGCCCGGGCCGGACGGGGCCGGTGCGGACGAGCTCGGGACTGCCGTCCGCGTCGACGTGGCGGGGCGGACGGGTCGGGTCACCGACCGGTCCGGCCGGGCGGTAGCCGAGCTCCGGCGGCCACAGGCCACCCTGCCAGCGGGTCCAGCGGGCGTGCGCGGCGACACCGGTGGCGAGCTGCGCGTCGACGAGCGTCGGGTCGTCCTCGAGCGGCAGGTAGGGGTGCGTCGCCGGTCCGGCGAGCAGCTCGATCGCCCCACAGCGCGCGAGCCCGTCCCAGACGGCGAGCAGCCCGCCGCGCGCCTGCACGTCGGCGTGGTAGGCGCCGAGGTCGCGGAAGTGGCGCCACCAGTGCGGTGCGAGACCGGTCACCTCGGGGCCCATCAGGTGGTGCCAGCGCTGCTCCTCCGCCCGCCAGGTCGCGGCGGCCAGCCAGTCGGCCAGGTCGTCCGCGAGCCGCCGGTCCGCGACCTGCCCGGCGGTCGTGGGCGTCACGCTCAGGGTCAGGAGCTCCCGGTGTCCGGCCGCCGCGAGCCGCTCGAGGGTCCGGGTGACCGGCAGCCAGGCGGTGCCCCACGCCTGCAGCAGCCACTCCTCGCCGACCGGCCACACGCCGTGCCCCGCGACGTGCGGGAGATGGGTGTGCAGGACCAGGGCGAGCTCGCCGGCCGTGTCGGTGCGCGGGTCCGCCACCGTCCACCCCCTCGCCCGGGCCGGGTCCGCAGCGGGCGAGGGTACGCTCGCGGCCACGCCGGCCGACGGTCCGACACGTCCGCGTGCGACCGTCCTCCGGTCGCGGAGGGGCCGCGACCGGGCGGGTTCGAACCGAGGCAGGGGCGCCGAGGTGGGGCGCCCCGAGGAGGTCCGCATGCGCATCGTCATCCCCGTCAAGTGGGTCCCCGACACCGCCGGGGAGAAGCAGATCGACCCCGACCGTCTGACGGTCGATCGGACGTCGGTCGCCTCCGTGCTGTGTCCGGTGAACGAGTTCGCCATCGAGGAGGCGATGCGCATCAAGGAGGCGCACGGCGACGACGTGGAGACCGTCGTCCTCATCGTCGGCCCCGAGGAGGCCGGCCCGACCGCGGCGAAGGCGCTGTCGTACGGCCTCGACCGGGCGGTGCGCGTCACCGACGACGCGGTCGCCGGGTCCGACGCCCTCGGGACCGCGCAGGTGCTGGCCGCGGCGGTGCGCACCATCGGCTTCGACGTCGTCCTGTTCGGCAACCAGTCGACCGACGCGCGCACGAGCCTCGTGCCGGCGGCCGTCGCCGAGCTGCTCGGCGTGCCGTCCATCACCTACGCCCGGCGCCTCGAGATCGCCGACGGTGCGCTGACCGCGGACCGCGAGCACGAGGAGGGGTGGGACACCGTCACCTCGCCGCTGCCGGCCGTCGTCAGCGTCGTCGAGGCGATCAACGAGCCGCGCTTCCCGTCCTTCAAGGGGATCATGGCGGCGAAGTCGAAGCCGAGCGACGTGTGGGACCTCTCCCAGCTGGACGGGCTCGACTCGGGCCTGGTCGGCGCCGACGCCGCCCGTGCGGTCGTGACCTCCGCCGCGCCGCGTCCGCCGAAGGCGGCCGGCACCGTCGTCACCGACGACGGCAGCGGCGCGGCGGCCGACGCGCTCCTCGACTGGATGGCGGAGAAGAAGTTCGTGTGAGCCGGCGCGCCCGACGGCGCGCCCACGGAGGGACATGATGAGCGAACTGCTGGTCCTCGTCGACCACAGCGGCGGACAGCCGCGCAAGATCTCGCTGCAGCTGCTCGCCGCCGCACGTGCCGTCGCCGGCGACCTCGGCGTCGACGTCGCGGCCGTCTGGCTCGGGCCCGGCGCCGCGGACGCGGCCGGCGTGCTCGGCGCCCACGGTGCGGCCCGCGTGCACCACTGGGACGACGCCGACGCCAAGGGCTTCGTGACGGTCCCGCAGGTCGAGGCGCTCGAGCAGCTCGTCGCCGCGGTCGCCCCTGCGGGCGTCCTCTTCGCCTCGTCGAACCACGTCAAGGACGTGGCGGCCCGCCTCGCGGTCCGCGTCGGCGGCGGCGTCATCACCGACGCGACCGGGCTCGCCGTCGACGGCGGTGCGCTCGTCGCCACGAAGGAGGTGTTCGGCGGCGACGTCATCACGACCTCCCGCGTCGCCGACGGGGCCCTGCCGATCGTCGGCATCGCGTCGAACGCCTTCGCCGCCGAGGAGGTCGGCGGTGCACCCGCCGAGCTCGTCCCGTTCGACGTGACGCTGTCGGACGCGGCCCGCACCGCCCCGGTCACCGACGTCGTCCAGCAGGCGAGCGCGGACCGGCCCGACATCGCCGAGGCCGCCATCGTCGTCTCCGGCGGTCGCGGGCTCGGGGACGCGTCGGGCTTCTCGCTCCTCGAGCAGCTCGCCGACCTGCTCGGCGGTGGTGTGGGGGCCTCCCGGGCGGCGACCGACGCCGGCTGGTACCCGCACCGCTACCAGATCGGACAGACCGGACGGACGATCTCCCCGACGCTGTACCTCGGCGCGGGCATCTCCGGGGCGATCCAGCACCGGGCGGGCATGCAGACCTCCCAGTACGTCGTCGCGGTGAACAAGGACCCGGAGGCGCCGATCTTCCAGATCGCCGACTTCGGGGTCGTCGGTGACCTCCACCAGGTCGTCCCGAAGCTCATCGCCGCGCTCGAGGCGCGCCGGGGCTGACCCGACGGGCCGACGGGCCGACGGGGTCAGGTCGGGGTCAGGTCGCGGGGACGACCACGTCGACGGCGACGGTCGCGCCGGGCGCCAGCGTCGCCCGCACGGTGAGCGTGGCGCCGGGGGGCGGGGACGGTCGGACCCGCACCTCGCCGTTGGAGAACGCACGGTCCCCCCGTCCGGCCACGTCGAGGACCTCCACGGGGGTGCCGTCGACGCGCACCTCCCAGTCGGTCGCGAGCGGGATGCGCCGCGCCAGCGGTGCCGCACCCGGCAGCGCGATGCGTCCGAAGCGCAGGTCCGCCCACGGACCCCAGTCCTCCACCGCCAGCAGCACGAGGCGATGTCCCGCCGCCTCCCCGACGTCGCACAGCAGCGGTCGGACGGTGACGGGCCGTTCAGGGACGGTCACGTCGGACGGCAGATGCGGCGGCACGTGCGGGTCCTCCCTCGGACGGCGCCCCCGCTGCGGTGGGGGACGGGGCGGTAGCGTGCCACGCATGGACGGCTACCTGGACCATGCGGCCACGACCCCGCCGCGCCCCGAGGTCCTGGACGTGCTCGGCCGCTGGATGGGGTCCGCGAACGCCTCGGCCCGCCACCTCGCCGGTCAGGAGGCACGGCGGGCCGTCGAGCACGCGCGCGAGCAGGTCGCCGGTGCGCTCGGCTGCGCGCCGCACGACGTCGTGTTCACCTCGGGTGGCAGCGAGGCCGACAACCTGGCGGTGAAGGGCATCGTGTGGGGGGCGCTGGCGGACGGCCGGCCGCGTCCGGCCCACGTCGTCACCACCGCGGTCGAGCACGCCGCCGTCCTCGAACCGGCCCGCTGGCTCGCCGCCCGCGGTGACGTCGAGCTCGACGTCGTCGCGCCGCGCCCCGACGGGACCGTCGCCGTCGATGACGTCCTCGCCCGCGTGCGCGACGGGTCGGACGGTCGGGCCCCGACGGTGCTGGTCAGCGTGATGGGGGCGAACAACGAGGTCGGGGCGATCAACGACGTCGCGCGGCTCGGCGCGGCGCTGCGTCCCCACGGCATCCCCCTCCACGTCGACGCGGTGCAGTGCGTCGCGACCCTCGACGTGTCGCTCGCCGACTGGCAGGCCGACGCGCTCGCCGTGTCCGCGCACAAGCTCGGCGGCCCGCAGGGCGTCGGGGTCGCCGTGCTGCGGCGCGGGCTCGCGGCCGAGCCGCTCGCCCACGGCGGCGGGCAGGACCGGGGCCTCCGCTCCGGCACGTTCGCCGTCGGTCTCATCGCCGCCTGCGGTGCGGCGCTGGAGCGCGCCGTGACCGAGCGGGCGGCCCTGCGGGCCCGGCTCACCACCCTGTCGGACCGGCTGGCCGACGGGCTCGCCGGCATCGAGGGGATCCGGCGCAGCGGTCCGGCGGACGCGTCCGCGCGGCTCGCGTCGCACGTCCACGTCATGGTCGACGGGGTCGACGCCGAGGCGCTCGCCCTCGGGCTGGACACCGCCGGTGTCGCCGCGTCCGCCGGGTCGGCCTGCTCGTCCGGAGCCGCCACCGCCTCCCACGTCGTCGCGGCGTGCGGCCTCACGGGGACGCCCCTGCGCCTCAGCCTCGGCTGGACCTCCGACGAGGAGGTCGTGGACCATGCGGTCGCCGTGCTCGGCGCGCTCGTGCCGCGGCTGCGTGCCGGCGGGGACGTGTTCGGCCTCGCGGCGGTCGGTGCCGCCGGGACCGCGCGCTGATGGCGCGCGTGCTCGCCGCGATGTCCGGCGGGGTCGACAGTGCGGTCGCGGCCGCCCTGCTCGTCGAGCAGGGGCACGACGTCACCGGGGTGCACCTCCGGCTCGCCGACGTGCCCGACCAGGAGCAGGTGCCCGGTCACGGCTGCTGCGGGCTGGACGACGCCCAGGACGCGCGCCGCAGCGCGCAGGTGCTCGGCATCCCCTTCTACGTGTGGGACCTGACCGACGTGTTCGCCCGCGAGGTGCAGCAGCCGTTCGCCGCCGCCGCCGCGCAGGGCACGACGCCCAACCCGTGCGTCACCTGCAACGAGCGCGTCAAGTACGCGGCCCTGCTCGAGCGGGCGCTCGCCCTCGGGTTCGACGCGATCGCGACCGGCCATCATGCGCGCCTGGAGCGGGACGGGGCGCCCGTCGTCGAGCCCGGTCCGGGCGCCCGACTGGTCCGCGCCGTCGACGACGCGAAGGACCAGAGCTACGTGCTGCACATGGCGACGTCCGCGCAGCTCGCGGCGACCCTGCTGCCCGTCGGGGAGCTCACCAAGGCCGAGGTGCGCGCCCGTGCCGCGGCGGCGGGGCTGCGGGTCGCCGGCAAGCCCGACTCGTACGACGTGTGCTTCATCCCCGACGGCGACACGGCGGGCTGGCTCGCCGGCGAGCTGGGGGAGCGGCCCGGCCCGGTCGTCGACCTCGACGGCACCCGGCTGGGGACCCACCGGGGGGTGTTCGGCGTGACCGTCGGTCAGCGTCGCGGTCTCGGGCTCGACCATCACGAGCGGCGGTTCGTCGTCGACGTCGACGCCGCCTCGGCGACGGTCGTCGTCGGTCCGCGCGACGCGCTCGCCTGCCGCTGGGTCGAGGTCGCCGAGCCGACGTGGACGGGTGCGCCGCCCGCGGTCGGCGACGCCGTCCGTGTCCAGCTCCGCGCGCACGGGGCGACGCTGCCCGGCCGGGTCGCCGACGGCGATGACGGCGCCGGGGTCCGGCTCGTCCTCGACGCCCCCGCCCACGGGATCGCCCTCGGGCAGGCGGCCGTCGCCTACGACCTCGACGACCGGATCTGCCTGGGCGGCGGCCGCATCACGGCCGCCGAGCGGCCGGCGCGGCTGCCGGTCCTCGCCGGACCGGGCGTCGGGTGAGCGGCCGGCCCGACACCGAGGCGCGCCGTCGGCATGACGAGCTGTCGCGGACCATCCGTGACGCGCGCTACCGCTACTACGTCCTGTCCGAGCCGCCGATGACCGATGCCGCGTTCGACGCGGCGCTGCGCGAACTGGAGGAGCTCGAACGCGCCCATCCGGCGCTCGTGAGCGCCGGGTCACCGACGCGCCAGGTCGGGGCGCCCGTCGACGTCGCCTTCGCACCCGTCACCCATCCGACGCCGATGCTGTCGCTCGACAACGCGTTCGACCGCGCGGAGGTGGAGGCGTGGGCGGAGCGGGTCCGTCGCGGCCTCGGCAGCGACGATCCGGTGCGCTACACGTGCGAACGCAAGATCGACGGGGTGGCGGTCGACCTCGTCTACCGCGACGGCGTCCTCGAGCGGGCGGCGACCCGCGGGGACGGCACGACGGGCGAGGACGTCACCGCCCAGGCGCTGACGATCGCCGACGTCCCCTACCGCCTCGCCGTCGCCGACCCCCCTGCGCTCCTCGAGGTCCGCGGCGAGGTCCACCTGCCGCTCGCCGCGTTCGACCGCATGAACGCCGAGCGCATCGAGGCCGGCGAGGCCGCGTTCATGAACCCGCGGAACGCCGCGTCCGGCGCGCTGCGGCAGAAGGACCCCGCGGCGACCGCCGCCCGCCCGCTGGCCCTGTGGGTCCACGGGCTCGGTGCGGTGGAGGGCGTCACGTTCGCCGGTCACTCCGAGGCCCTGCGGTGGCTCGCGGACGCCGGGCTGCCCGTCCCGCCGGAGACGACGACCGTCGACGGCGTCGCCGCCGTCTGGGCGGAGATCGAGCGCGCGACCGCCGAGCGCCACGAGCTCGCCTACGAGACCGACGGCGTCGTCGTCAAGGTCGACGACCGTGCGCAGCAGGAACGGCTCGGATGGACGTCGCGCGCTCCGCGCTGGGCGATCGCGTACAAGATGCCGCCCGTCGAGCAGCAGACGCGGCTGCTCGGGATCGAGGTGAACGTCGGGCGCACCGGCAAGGTCGCCCCCTTCGCCGTCCTCGAGCCGGTGCTCGTCGCCGGGACGACCATCACGCACGCGACGCTGCACAACGAGCTGCAGGTGCACGCGAAGGACGTCCGGGTCGGGGACACGGTCGTGGTGCGACGTGCCGGCGACGTCATCCCCGAGGTCGTCGGGCCGGTCCTGTCCGCGCGACCCCGGGGGACGCGCCGCTGGCGCATGCCGGCGACGTGCCCGTTCTGCGGGCAGCCGCTCGTCCGCCCCGAGGGGGAGGCCCACCACCTGTGCGAGAACGTCGACTGCCCCAACCGGCTGCTCGAGTCCGTCACGCACCTCGCCTCCCGCGGGGCGCTCGACATCGAGGGGCTCGGGGAGCAGACCGTCGAGCTGCTCGTCGAGCGCGGGCTCGTCGGCGACCTCGCCGACCTGTTCCGGCTCGAGGGGCGGCGTGAGGAGCTGCTCGCACTCGACGGCTTCCAGCAGCGTCGGGTCGACAACCTGCTCGCCGGCATCGACGCGGCCCGCACCCGTCCGCTCGACCGGTTCCTCGTCGCCTTCAACATCCGTCACCTCGGTCCGACGTACGCGCGGGCCCTCGCGCGGGCGTTCGGTGAGCTCGGACCGCTCGCCGCCGCCGACACCGACGCGCTCGAGGCCGTCGACGGCATCGGCCCGGTCATCGCCGCCTCGGTCCGGTCGTGGTTCGACAATCCGCGCAACGTGCAGCTCGTCGCCGACCTCGCCGCCCTCGGGGTCGCCCCCCGTGCGGAGGCCGGCCCGGCCGGCGCCGGTGACGGCGCGGGCACGGACCCGACGCTGCTCGAGGGGCTCACCGTCGTCGTCACCGGCACGCTGGAGGGCTTCACCCGTGACGAGGCGCGCGCGGCGCTCGAGGCCCGCGGCGCGAAGGTCGCTGGCAGCGTGTCGGGACGCACCGACTACCTGGTCGCCGGGGCCGCACCCGGCTCGAAGGTGGGCCGCGCCGAGCAGCTCGGCGTGCCCGTGCTCGACGAGTCGGGGCTGCTCGCCCTGCTCGCGTCCGGACCCGACGGAGGAGCAGCATGATGGACGGACCGGCGTCGACCCCACCGGCAGGGCACGCGCCCCCGCACGGCCCCTTCGTGCTCGCCCTCGCCGACCGCGTCCCCGACGTCGACGCGGCCCTGTTCGTCGCGCCCGGTGCCGTCGTCGTCGGCGCCGTCACGCTCGGTGCGGGCACCAACGTGTGGTACGGGTGCGTGCTGCGGGCCGACGGTGGGACGATCACCGTCGGTCGCGACGTCGACATCCAGGACGGGTGCATCCTCCACGCCGACCCCGGCTTCCCCGCGGTCCTCGGCGACCGGGTCTCGCTGGGGCACGGCGCGATCGTCCACGGCGCGACCGTCGAGGACGACGTCCTCATCGGCATGCGCGCGACGGTGCTCAACGGCGCGACCATCGGCGCCGGATCGCTGGTCGCGGCCGGTGCGGTCGTGCGACCCGGCGCGGTCGTCCCGCCCGGTTCGCTCGTCGCCGGCGTGCCGGCCGAGGTCCGCCGGCCCGTCACCGACGACGAGCGGGCGACGATCCTCGCGACGCCCGCCGCCTACCGGGCGCATGCGGCGACGCACCTGGCGGCGCTCGCCGCCCGTGGCGGTGCGGCCGGCTGACGGGCCGTCCGGTCGGCTGGCCCGACGGGCGCGGGCGCGCGCGGCTCAGGCGGCGTCGACGACCTCGACACCGGCGGCGCGCAGCCGGCCGACGGCCCGCTCCCCGTCGCCGGGGTGCAGCTCGACCATGCGGGTCGCGGCGAGCGGCACGACGGTCGGATAGCCCAGCGCGGCCGCATCCTCGGCGGTCGCCGCGACGCACACGTCCCCGGCGAGCCCGACGACGACGACCCGCGTCGCGCCGTGCGCCTCGAGCAGCGTGCCGAGCTCCGTGCGGGTCACGTCACCGCTGACGGGGTCGCGCACGCTGAACCCCGAGTAGCCGTCCCCGCCGTCGACGCCCTTGCGCACCACGGGCCCGTCGACGTCCAGCTCCGGGTGGAGCGCGGCCCCCCACGTGTCGCGGACGCAGTGCACCGGCCACGGGCCGCCGTCCGTGACGAAGTGCGGGGTCCGCGCCGGATGCCAGTCCTGCGTGTAGACGACGAGCCCTCCGGCGGCCCGGCAGGCCGCGACGCGTGCGTTCACCTCCGGGAGGATCGCGGGGGCGTCGGCGACCGCGAGCGACCCGTCGGGGTCGGTGAAGTCGTTCTGCACGTCGACGACGATCAGCGCCGTGGTCGCGTCGTAGTCCTCGAGCATCATCGTTGGGCCTCCGTGGTGCGGGGGTGGGGGATCGGGGCGTCGGGGTCGAGGTGCACGGTGGGGAGGCACGGCTCGCCCGGTGCGAGGTCGAGCGCTGCGGCGGGCAGCTCGTCCAGGGCCGCGCGGTGGTGGGCGCGCGCCGTCCGCAGGTCGGCGACGTCCCCGGCCTCGCCGCCGACCAGCACCGCGGTCTGCAGCGGACGGCTCCCGTCGGGTCGCGGCGTGCCCTCCGGGCGCAGCAGCTCGGTGGTCGCGGTCCCGTCGGTGACGCTGCGGGAGGCGACCTTCCACCGGCCGACCGTCGCCTTCGCCCCACCGCCCTTCGCGACCGGCACCATCGCGCCGCCCGGCGTGCCGGCGCGCGCGACGAGCTTGTAGACGAACCCGACGGTCGGGGCGCCCGACCCGGTCACCAGCGAGGTCCCCACGCCGTACGCGTCGACGGGCGCGTCGGCGAGCGCGGCGATCGCATGCTCGTCGAGGTCACCGGACACGACGACCCGGGCCGCGGTCGCACCGGCCGCGTCGAGCGTCGCCCGGGCCCTGCGGGCCTCGTCCGCGAGGTCGCCGGAGTCGATCCGGACGCCGCCGAGGTCCGCGCCCGCGACGTCGAGGGCGGTCACGAGCCCGGTCCCCGTGTCGTAGGTGTCCACGAGCAGCGTCGTCGCCGGACCGGTCGCGGCGACCTGGGAGGCGAACGCGGCGTGCTCGTCGTCGTGCGCCAGGACGAACGCGTGCCCGGTCGTCCCCGCCGTGGGGATGCCGTAGCGACGGCCCGCCTCGAGGTTCGACGTCGCGTCGAAGCCGACGAGCGCCGCGGCCCGCGCCGCCGCGACGGCGGCGTCCTCGTGGGTCCGGCGCGAGCCGAACTCCAGCAGCCGCCGGCCGCCCGCCGCGGTGACCATCCGGGCCGCGGCCGCGGCGATCGCCGAGTCGTGGTTGAGGATGCTGAGGACGAGCGTCTCGATCACGAGCGCCTCCCCGAACGGGGCGACGACCGTCATCACCGGCGACCCGCCGAAGTGCGGCTCACCCTCGCGATACGCGTGGACGTCGCCGCGGAACCGGAAGTCCGCGAGCCAGCGCAGCGTCGTCGGGCTCACGACCCGCTCGGCCTCCAGCCACCGCAGCACGTCGTCGTCGAAGCGGAACGCGGCGAGCGCGTCGACGACGCGCGCCACACCGGCGACGACGCCGTAGCGGCGGCCAGCGGGGAGCCGACGGGTGAACACCTCGAACACGCTCGGGCGTGCAGCCGTACCGTCCTGGAGGGCCGCGTCGAGCATCGTCAGCTCGTACCGGTCGGTCAGCAGCGCGGTCGACGGGGTGGACGGAGCGGGCACGTCGGCTCCTCGCGTCGTCGGGCACGTCCGGCCGGCGCCGGACGTGCGACGGTAACCTCCAGGCTCCGGCAGGGCGCACCGACGGGCCATGCGACGCCGGGACGACGGAGGGGAGCAGGCGATGGCGTTCTCGGGGCGCGCGCTCGGACGCGGGATGCTCAACCGGTGCGCACGCTGCGGGACCGGGGGCATCTTCCGCAGCTACTACCGGCTCTACCCGAACTGCCGCGCCTGCGGCATGCGCTTCGAGCGCGAGTCCGGCGAGTGGACCGGCGCGCTGATGATCATCATCGCGTTCACCGAGATCCTGTTCGCCCTCTGGTTCGGACTCGGCCTGTGGCTCACCTGGCCCGACGTCCCCTGGGTCACGCTGCTCGTCGGCGGCATCGCCCTCAACGTCATCGTCCCCGTCGCCTTCTACCCGTGGTCGCAGTCGGTCTGGATCGGCCTGCACTACTCGTTCGTCCCCCTCGACGCCGCCGAGGAGGCCGACGCGATCGCCGCCCTCGCCAGCGAGGAGCCCGACGAGGACCAGCGCTAGCCTGCGGGACCGTCCGCGGACGGCGACGCACGGCAGGAGTCACGATGGCGCAGGGCCCCATCGGGCAGGACGACGTCCGCCACGTCGCCACGCTCGCCCGCCTCGACCTCGACGAGGCGGAGGTCGTCGCGCTGACGCCGCAGCTGGCCGAGATCCTCGCCTACGCCGAGCAGGTGGGGGAGGTGGCCGCCGACGACGTCGAGCCGATGACCCACCCCCTCGGGCTCGTCGACGTGCTGCGCGACGACGTCCCCGCGCCCGGCCTGGCCGCCGACGCGGTCCTCGCCGCCGCGCCCGAGGTGCAGGAGGGCCGCTTCGCCGTCCCCCGCATCGTGGAGGAGGACGCGTGAGCGATCCCGCCCTCACCCGTCTGGGGGCGGCCGCCCTGGCCGACGCGATGCGGGCCGGGGACGTCAGCGCCCGCGAGGTCGTCGACGCTCACCTCGACCGCATCGCCACCCACGACGGGGTCGACGCGTCCGGTGACGTGTGGCGCGCCCTGCCCGCCGACCGGCTCGGCCCGGACGACCTGCACGCGTTCCTCGTCGTCACGGCCGCCGCCGCGCGCGAGCGGGCCGACGACGTGGACCGCCGCCGCCGCGCAGGTGAGGACCTCGGTCCGCTCGCCGGCGTCCCGCTGGCGCTCAAGGACGTCCTGACGCTGCGCGGCGTGCCGACGACGTGCGGTTCGCGGATGCTCGAGGGGTGGGAGCCCCCCTACGACGCGACGGTGACCCGACGGCTGCACGACGCCGACGTGATCATCCTCGGCAAGACCAACATGGACGAGTTCGCGATGGGCTCGTCGACGGAGAACTCCGCGTTCGGCCCGACGCGGAACCCGTGGGACCTCGACCGTGTCCCCGGCGGTTCCTCCGGCGGGTCCGCCGCTGCGGTCGCCGCCGGCATGGCGCCGCTCGGCATCGGCACCGACACCGGCGGTTCGATCCGCCAGCCGGCCGCGTTCACCGGGCTCGTCGGGGCCAAGCCGACCTACGGGGCGGTCTCGCGCCACGGCCTCGTCGCGTTCGCCTCGTCGCTCGACCAGGCCGGCCCCTTCGCCCGTGACGTCACCGACGCGGCCCTGCTGCAGTCGGTGCTGCAGGGGCACGACCCGCACGACGCGACCTCCGACCCGACGGCGCCGTCCGACCTGCTCGCGACGCTGCGCGACGGCGTCGCGGGCCTGCGCATCGGCGTCGTCACCGAGCTCGAGGACGCCGGCTGCGAGCCGGGCGTGCGGCAGGTGTTCCTCGACGCGCTCGACCTGCTCGAGCGGCTCGGCGCCCGCATCGAGCGCGTCTCGCTGCCGCACGCCGCCTACGGGCTCCCCGCGTACTACCTCGTCGCCCCTGCGGAGGCGTCCTCCAACCTCGCGCGCTTCGACGGCGTCCGCTACGGCAACCGTGTCGACGCGCCGACCGCCGAGACGATGAACGCCGCCACCCGGGCCGCCGGCTTCGGCCCCGAGGTCCGCCGGCGCATCATGATCGGCACGCATGCGCTGTCCTCCGGCTACGTCGACGCCTACTACCTGCAGGCGGCGCGGGTCCGCACGCTGATCGCTCGCGACTACGCCGCCGCGTTCGCGGACGTCGACGTGCTCGTCAGTCCGACGACGCCGACCGTGCCGTTCCGGCTGGGCGAACGCACCGACGATCCGCTCGCGATGTACCGCAGCGACGTCGCGACCGTCCCGGCGTCCCTCGCGGGGATCCCCGCGCTGTCGGTCCCCGCGGGGCTCGCGCCGGCCGAGGACGGCTCCGCCCCGCTGCCCGTGGGGCTGCAGGTGATGGCCCCGCTGCGCGAGGACGCCCGCACCTACCGGGTCGCGTTCGCGCTCGAGCAGGCGCTGGCGCTCGACCCCGACCCGGCGGCGCACGGCGGGCCGCGCCTGCTGGGCGGCGGAGGTGCCCGGTGAGCGGTCGGGCCGAGGACCGGGAGGCGGCGCGGGACGTGACGCCGTGGCTCGAGGGCTACGAGCTGGTCGTCGGCCTCGAGGTCCACGTCGAACTGTCGACCGTCACGAAGATGTGGTGCGGCTGCCCCACCACGTTCGGGGACGAACCGAACACGAACGTGTGCGCCGTCTGCTCGGGCCAGCCCGGCGCGCTGCCCGTCCCCAACCGTCGGGCGGTCCACGACGCGACGCTCCTCGGCCTGGCGCTGGGTGGGACCATCGCCCCGCGGTGCCGGTTCCACCGCAAGAACTACTTCTACCCGGACCTCGCGAAGAACTACCAGATCAGCCAGTACGACGTCCCGCTCGTCACGGAGGGTCGCCTCGAGGTCGAGGTGGAGCGCGACGGGGTGGTCGGGACCGAGGTCGTCGGCATCGAGCGGCTCCACATGGAGGAGGACACCGGCAAGTCCCTGCACCTCGGGGCGACCGGCCGGCTGCACGGCGCCGACCGCTCCGCGATCGACTACAACCGGTCCGGCGTGCCGCTCCTCGAGATCGTGTCGCACCCGGACGTGCGCGACCCGGAGACGGCGCAGGCCTACCTGCGTGAGCTGCAGGCGATCGTGCGCACCCTCGGCGTGTCCGACGCGCGGATGGAGGAGGGCTCGATCCGCTGCGACGCGAACGTGTCGGTCCGGCGGCCGGGCGCGCCGCTCGGCACCCGCTGCGAGATCAAGAACCTGAACTCCGTCCGCTCGCTCGGACGGGCCATCCGCTTCGAGGCCCAGCGGCAGGCGCAGCTGCTCGACGACGGCGGCACCGTCGTGATGGAGACACGCCACTGGGACGAGGAGGCGGGGGTCACCCGCACGCTCCGGCGCAAGGAGTCGGTGACCGACTACCGCTACTTCCCCGACCCCGACCTCGTGGAGATGACCACCACGCCGGAGGCCGTCGAGCGCATCCGTGCGGAGCTGCCGGAGCTGCCCGCGGCCGCCCGCGCGAGGCTCGCCGACGCCGGTGTGCCCCGCGCGCAGGCGGCGACCGTCCTCGCCGGCGGCATGCTCGGCCTCCTCGATGCGGCGGTGGGGGCCGGTGCCACCGCTCCGGCGGTCGCCAACTGGCTCGCGGGCGAGGTCACGGGGCAGCTGGCGGCGCGCAGCAGCACCCTCGACGCGAGCGGGCTGACCGGCGAGCACCTCGCGGAGCTCGTCGCGCTGGTCGACGAGGGCACGCTCTCCGCGACGATGGCCAAGCAGGTCCTCACGGGCGTGCTCGACGCCGGCGGTGCGGACGGTCCGCGCGCGGTCGCCGCGGCGCAGGGGCTGGAGCAGATCGGCGACGACGACGCGCTCGGTGCGGTCATCGACGAGGTCGTCGCCGCGAACGCCGAGGCGGTCGCCGCCGTCCGGGGCGGCAACGACCGGGCGATCGGTGCGCTCGTGGGGCAGGTCATGCGCGCGACGCAGGGTCGGGCCGACCCGAAGCGGACCAACGAGCTGCTGCGGGCGGCCATCCAGGCCTCGGGGGACTGAGCGCACCGGAGCGCGGGGGAGGGCGAGCGTGACGACCGTCGACCACCTCGTCGTCGGCGCCGGCTCGGCCGGCTCGGCCGTCGCCGCCGGCATCGTCGAACGTTCCGACGCGCACGTGCTGCTGCTGGAGGCCGGAGGGGAGGCCCGCGACCCGCGCATCCGGGTGCCGGCGAGCGCCAGCGACCTGTGGTTCGGTCGCAACGACTGGGCGCTGACGACCGAGCCGCAGCCCGGGCTCGACGGGCGGCGCGACACGTGGCCGCGCGGCCGCGTCGTCGGCGGGTCCTCCGCCATCAACGCGATGATGTGGGTGCGGGGCCTCGACGTCGACTTCGACGGCTGGGAGGCGGCCGGGGCGCACGGCTGGGGTGCGGACCGCATGAACGCGCTGTTCGCGGTCATCGAGGATGACGCGCGCGGACCGGCGCCGACCCGCGGCGTCGGCGGGCCGGTCCCCGTCCAGCGGCAGCGCGACCCGCGTCCGCTCACCCTCGCGTTCCTCGACGCCTGCGCGGAGCTCGGGCTGCCCGTCGTCGACGACTACCACGCGCGACCCGACGGGGCGGCGCTCACGATGGTGACCCAGCGGCGCGGACGTCGGGTCACCGCCGCGGAGGCGTACCTCGCACCGCACCGACCGCGCCGTGGCCGTCCGGCGCTGGGGCCCGGTCGGCTCACGGTGCGCACCGGTGCGACCGTCGACCGGGTGCTGCTCGAGGACGGGCGGGCGGTCGGAGCGGAGGTCCGCGTCGGGGGGACCGTGCGCACGGTGCGGGTCCGCGGTGAGGTGATCCTCGCCGCCGGCTCCGTGATGACGCCGCTGATCCTCCAGCGGTCCGGTGTCGGTCCGGCCGACCTGCTCGCACGGCACGGCATCGGCGTCCACGTCGACCGGCCGGCCGTCGGGGCCGACCTGCAGGACCACGTCGCCGCCGGCATGGTGGTGGGCGCGGCCGGTGGGAGCCTGTACGGCGCGGACCGCGATCCGCGGGTCCTCGCCCGGTGGGTCGCGCGCCGTGAGGGCCCGGCGACGTCGAACCTCGGGGAGGCGCTGGCGTTGCTGCGCACCGACGACGCCGAGCCGGCCCCCGACGTCGAGCTCATCGCCATCCCCGCACCGATCCTCGACCACGGGCGGGTCCGTTTCCGCCAGCACGGTCTGACCGTCGGTGCCGTGGTGCTCACCCCGCACAGCCGTGGTCGTGTCGGGCTCCGGGCCGCCGATCCCGCGGCGCCGCCGGTCATCGAACCGGGCACGTTCAGCGACCCCGAGGGTCGCGACCTGGCACGCATGGTCAGCGGCCTGCGGACGGTCCAGGCGCTGCTGACCGACACGCGCGCGCTCGGGGGGCTCGTGACCGAGCGGCTCAGCCCGCGGGCGCCGCTCGAGGGGGCGGACGCGCTGCGCGCCTACGCCCGTGAGCACGCGCAGACGCTCTACCACCCGGTCGGGACGTGCCGCATGGGGTCCGACGACGACGCCGTCGTCGACCCGGAGCTGCGGGTCAGAGGGGTCGCAGGGCTGCGGGTCGCCGACGCGTCCGTCATGCC
>CAJXTG010000021.1 GCA_913060655.1 uncultured Nitriliruptoraceae bacterium
AGGCCGCCCCGGCGACGGCGATGCTCGCCATGAGTGCGGCGCTCGTGCTGCTCACCGCCTGACCGCTCCGGCCGGCCTACCGCGCCCGTCGCGCTGCTCGCTGGGTGCTCGCTGGTGGGGGTGGCCCCCTGCGGTCCTCGCCCGTCGTTGCCCCGTACGCCCCCGTGGGTCATGCTTGACGCGTGGGACGTCCCCGACGGCTGTGGGACGGGGAGGGAGCGGTGCGAGCATCGTGCCGGCTCCTCGCGCCCATGTGGACGCCATTCTTGCTATCGTGGTCTCAAGAATCGGAGCAGGTCCGGTTCGAGCAGGGAGAACGGTCATCCGGCGGGGGGAGCGCACCGGTGAGAGACGGCATCCGCGCCGCTCGTCACCTCGACCTGCCTGCGGACCCGTCCACGGGCCCCTGCGCCGCGCCGGGCTCGCCATGGCGCTCGTCCTCACCGTTGCCGCCTGCGGCGGCGGCGACGTCCGCGACGAGGCGGGCAGCGTCGTCACTGCCGGTCCGTGGAGCGTCTTCGACCTCCGGCCCGGCGACTGCGTCACCGACACCGCCGAGCTCAGTGGCGACGTCGACGAGGTCACCCTCGTCCCCTGCGAGGAGCCGCACACCCAGGAGGTCTTCGCCGTCGTCCGCCACCCCGACGACGCCTACCCCGGCGCCGGCGGCGTGGCGACCTTCGCCGACCGTGCCTGCCTCACCGCGCTCGCCGAGGACCTCGACCTCACCCTCGACGACGGCATCGCCTTCTCCTACCTCCTGCCGACGTTCGAGGGCTGGAACAAGAACGGCGACCGCAACGTCGTCTGCGTGCTCGTCTTCCCCGAGGAGGCCGCGGTGACCGGGTCGTTCGTGGCCGGCACCGGTGATGCGTCGAGCATCACCGTGACCGACGTCACCCCGACCGACGAGGAGGCCAGCTGATGGGCTTCCTCGTCACCGGCGGTGCGATGATGACGTGCACGATGGGCGCGGCTCCCGCGTCGATGAGCGTGCTGCCCGTCGGGATGGTCAACGCCGGACCGCAGCCGGCCGCCACCATCATGGACAACGCGCCGATGCTCAACATCGCGCCGTTCGGCATGTGCATGTCCATGGCCAACCCGCAGGTCGCCTCCGCGACCGCCGCGGCCCTCGGCGTACTCACGCCGATGCCGTGCATCCCCAACGTCCCCGGCCCCTGGGCGCCGGGATCCCCGACCGTGCAGATCGGCGGCAAGCCCGCCCTCAACGACGCCTCGATGGCGACCTGCGCGTTCGGCGGCTCGATCTCGATCACCGTCCCCGGCCAGTTCACGGTGCAGGTGCCGTGATGCGCATCACCGGGGACCCGATCGCCACGACCTCGTCCGCGCACGCCGCGGGCAGGAGCACCACCGGCACCACCGGCACCACCGGCACCATCCGCACGATGACGTCCGTCGGTCCGGGTGCGCGCATCCGTCCGGCGCTCCACGGGCACGACCCGAACCTGCAGGACCTGACCGAAGACACTGACCCGCGCAACCAGGACGGCGGCACGCGTCGCCGCTCCGACCGAACGGGCGATCACACACGGAGGCACACATGCCCAGTTACCTGACCCCAGGGGTCTACATCGAGGAGGTGCCGTCCGGTTCCGCCTCGCTGTCCGCGGGCGCGACGGCCATCGCCGCGTTCGTCGGCTTCACCGAGAAGGCCCCGACGGACGACCCGACCGACCCGGACGGCCTCAAGCCGCGCCTGGTGACCAGCTGGACCCAGTTCGAGTCCCTCTACGGAGGCTTCGTGCCCGGCGCGATGCTGCCGCACTCGGTCTACGGCTGGTTCCTCAACGGCGGAGCGGTCTGCTACATCGTCCGCATCCCGCACAACCGTCCCTCCGAGGAGCCCGGCAGCCTGGCGCTGCCGGCCGCCGACCGTGCGGTCGGTGAGGCGATCGAGTTCTCCTCGATCGGCCCCGCGGACGGCATCACCGTCGCGGTCGAGCCGGCCGAGGCGCCGGAGGGCTCCGACCCGGTGTTCGACCTGAGCGTCCTCAAGGACGGCGTCATCGTCGAGTCCTACGCGGGCCTGACGATCACCCCCGGCGACACCAACGTCGAGAAGGTCGTCTCCGCCGCGTCCGAGTACGTCAAGGTCGCGGTCAAGGCCGAGCTCAAGGACGACATGGACCTGAACCTCGCGATGCCGAAGGCGGGCGTGTACGCGCTCGAGCCGGCCCCGCGGGAGCCGGTCGAGGTCAAGGCGCCCGCGTTCGCCGGCTCGGAGACGAAGCGCCACGGCATCAACGGCCTCGTCATCGCCGAGGACGTCACGATGGTGCTCGTCCCCGACCTGATCACCGCGGCCACGAAGGAGGACGGCTCCGTCGACCTCGGCATGTGGAAGTCGGTGCAGACCGCGCTGATCAACCACTGCGAGGCGCAGGCGAACCGCATGGCCGTGCTCGACGCGCCTCCGGGCATGTCGGTGCAGCAGATCAAGGAGTGGCGCAGCGACGTCGCGATGTACGACTCGCAGTTCGCGGCGTTCTACTACCCGTGGATCAAGGTCGCGAACCCGGCCCCGACCAACGGCGACGACGAGATCCTCGTCCCGCCGTCGGGCCACATGGCCGGCCTGTGGGCGCGTGTCGACGAGACCCGCGGGGTCTGGAAGGCGCCGGCCAACGAGATCGTCCGCGGTGCGCTCGACGTCGAGCTGCCGATCACCAAGGCGGAGCAGGGACTGCTCAACCCGATCGGCATCAACTGCATCCGCCCGTTCGGCACGCGTGGCATCCGCGTCTGGGGTGCGCGCACGCTGTCGAGCGACTCGGACTGGCGCTACATCAACGTGCGTCGGCTGTTCAACATGGTCGAGCAGGCCATCATGGACGGCACGCAGTGGGTGGTGTTCGAGCCGAACGACCAGAAGCTGTGGGAGGGTGTCAAGCGCACCGTCAGCGCGTTCCTGCGCGGGCTGTGGCGTGACGGCGCGCTCTTCGGCGCGACCCCGGACCAGGCGTTCTTCGTCAAGTGCGACGCGGAGAACAACCCGCCGGAGTCGATCGACGAGGGCAAGCTCATCGTCGAGGTCGGCATCGCCCCGGTGAAGCCGGCCGAGTTCGTCATCTTCCGGATCAGCCAGCTGAAGGACAGCTCCAGCTGATCCGGCGCACGACCTCCGACCGGGACCCCGGACGGAGCCACAGCAGGACAGGACCTGACAGGACGAGGAAGGAACGCACGTGGCAGAGGAACACGACATCGAATACATGGGCTCACTGTTCGCCCTCGAGATCGAGGGCGTGGAGCTGGGCCGGTTCACCGGGATCTCCGGGCTGGGCTACACGGCCGAGGTGGTGGAGTACACCGACACCCTCGCGGACGGGAAGCTCGTGACGCGCAAGCGTCCCGGCCGGGTCAACTACGGCGACATCACCCTCAGTCGGGGCCTGTCCCCCGACAACCAGCTGGTCGAGTGGTACCAGTCGGTCGTCGACGGTGCGGTGGAGCGCAAGAACGGCTCCATCGTCATGTTCGACTCCGCGGGTGACGAGTCCGGACGTTGGAACTTCGAGAACGCGTGGATCAGCGAATGGGGCGCGTCGGACCTCGACTCGGGTGGTGACGACATCGTCGTCGAGACGGTGACCATCACCCACGAGTTCCTCGAGCGCGTCTCCTGACGCACTGAGGACGACCCCGCCTCCGCGGCGGGACGTCCGGTCCGGCCCCCGCTCGTCCAGGGGGGCCGGACCGGACCTGCATCCGGGACCGTCCCGGACGCACGGCACGAACGGCAGGGACGGCGGGCCGACCCCGCCAGGAAGGCGCGACGATGGCCGGCCTCCGCACCGAGTTCGAGTTCGTCCTGCCCAAGGGCCTCGTCGACGACGACGGCACCGTCCACCGGCAGGGCACGATGCGGCTCGCGACGGCCCGGGACGAGCTCGAGCCGCTCAACGATCCGAAGGTCAAGGACGCCGACGACCCGTACCTGACGGTCATCGTCCTCGCGCGGGTCATCACCGGCCTCGGCACGCGCACCCGCCTCAGCCCCAAGGACGTCGAGGGCCTGTTCGCCGCCGACCTCGCCTACCTGCAGGACTTCTACTCCGTCATCAACTTCGGGTCGGAGGCGGAGCTGGAGCAGTTGCAGCGCAGCGTCGCCGACGTCAGCCGCTCCGCCCGCCGCTTCACCGGCGAGGCCCAGGCCGCACCGGCGTCCGGCACGCTGACGGCGGAGGCCGCGGCCGCCGCCATCGAGGCCCGCCAGGCCGGGCTCGAGGCCGAGCGCATCGCCGCGGAGGCCGCGGAGGCGGAGGAGGCGGCCCCCGCACCGGCGAAGCGGCGCCCCAAGGCCGCCGCCGCACCCGCCGCCGACGACGGTGACGCGCCGCTGGTCGACGAGGACGGCATCGAGCTGCCGACGCCGCGCCGCAACCGCGTCGAGGAGGTCGGCCGCTCCACCGGCCGGCCGAAGGGCGCGCGATGAGGCGCTACCCGACCGAGGACGTGTGGCGCGAGATCGCCTTCCTCGCGTACCACACGAGCTGGTCGCTCGATCAGCTGCTGGAGCTCCAGCACCGTGACCGTCTGCGGATGGTGCGGATGGTGAACGACGTCGACGTCCGTGCGCGCGACACGCGTGCACCGGCGAACGCCTGAGCGGGGGACGACCATGCCGATCGGGAACTTCCTCAAGGACCAGCTGTTCATCAACGACAACGTGACGGCCGCGAACTTCATGGTCGAGGTCAACGCGCTGACCATCGGTCGCTTCAGCGAGCTCGAGGGGCTCCAGATGGAGATCGAGATCGAGGAGTACAGCGAGGGTGGGGTCAACGACGCGCCCCACCGGTTCCCCACACGCCTCACCTGGCCCAACATCGTGCTGAAGCGCGGCATCACCAACGACAACAACCTGTTCGACTGGTTCGACGCGGTCGCCGGCCAGCGCTTCGCCCAGTCGGGGCTGTCGGGCAACCGGGACACCGTCGCCATCTCGCTGATCTCGACGACGGGCAAGCGGCTGCGCACCTGGACGCTCCTCAAGGCCTACCCGGTCCGCTGGACCGGCCCGACGCTGTCCGCCTCGGAGGACGCCATCGCCATGGAGGAGCTCGAGCTCGTCCACGAGGGCTTCACCTCCGTGACGTTCGTGTGAGCCGCCGATGACCGACCTTCCCACCCCCCGCGACCCCTCCGCGCCCGACGCGGCCGCCGCCGCCCGCCGGATGGCGGGCACGCTGCGCACGCCGTCGACGCTGCGGCCGCGCCGGCCCGCCGGCACGGTGGTCCGCGACGCCCGCGGGTTCGCCGCCGCCGTCGCGACGCCCGTGGGCGCACGCAGCGGGGATGACACGCCGACCGTCGCCGGCCTGCCCGACGGGGTCCTGCCGTCCGGCCGCGGCACGCCCGAGCCGGCCCCACGGCTGCCGGAGGGCGGCGGTGCGCTCGCCGCCTACGCGGCGCTGCTGGCCCGCCGGCGCAAGCCGCCGCGTGACGTGCCGGTGCGCGGGCTGCCGCTGACGGTGCGACGCGGCGCCCACGCCGAGACGCTGCGGCCGCCCGGGACCGCCGCGAAGGGCATGGTCCCCGTCGATGCGGACCTGCCGTCCAACGCGGCGACGCAGGCGGCGAAGCCGCGCCCACCGCAGCGTCCCGCCGCCCCTGCGCCGGTGCGGCGCGAGGTCAAGCGCACGTCGACGACGAAGGCCGCCCGTGCGGCCCGCGAGGCACGGGAGGCCCGTCAGGAGGCGGCGCGGACGGGCCGGGCCGCGAAGGCCGCGTCGGACATCCTGCGCGCGGCGAACGTCGCCCGTGCGCAGAAGGCCGCCCGCGCGTCACGGGCCGGCCGCACCACCAACCGTCGTGGCGGCACGCCGCGCGACGCGTCCTGACAGGGGGGCAGCATGGGCTTCTTCGACACCAAGGCCTCGTTCGAGGTCGAGAGCGGCTCGCCGATCCCGTTCCTGTTCAACCCTGCGGAGCTGTCGATGTCGCTGAAGGCGACGTGGGACTCGGCCAGCGACGACGAGGAGCCGCAGTTCCAGGGCATGGAGTCCGAGGAGCTGTCGTTCACGCTCCTGCTCGACACGACGCAGAACCCGGGCAAGCCGGCGACGTCACCGACGGACAAGGTGCAGCCGGTGACGAAGTGGACGAGCCAGCTCGTCAAGCTGGTCCGTCCGGAGGCGATCTCGGGCACCAACAAGGACACGAACGACGAGCGGCCGCCGTGGGTGCGCTTCCAGTGGGGCGACTTCGTCTCGTTCAAGGCCGTGGTCACCTCCCTCGACATCACCTTCAACCTGTTCAACCCCGACGGCGTGCCGCTCCGTGCCGAGTGCGCGATCACGCTGATGAAGTTCGAGGACGACGACTCGTGGCCGAAGCAGAACCCGACGTCGGGCACGCCCGCGCCGGAGCGCTCCCACCTGCTGCAGCCGGGGGAGACCCTCGACCGGGTCGCCGCCGTCGAGCTCGCCGACCCGACGGCGTGGCGCTCCATCGCCCGCGCCAACGGCATCCGTGACCCGTTCAGCGTCCGCCCGGGCGTGCAGGTCAGCGTGCCGAGACGGGGGGCGTAGGTGGTCCAGGTCCCGCGGCGTCCGCTCGCACGGCACAAGGGGTCCCCGCTCGACGGGGAGCTCCTCGAGTCGCTGCGCTCGATGGAGGTCGACCTGTCCGTGCACCGGCCGGGCACGGCGACGCTGCGCTTCGTCGACCGCGGGTACCGCACCTTCGACGCCGACCGGTTCGGGATCGGCGACGCCTTCGTCGTCGAGATCCCCGACGCGAAGAACGTCCTGAAGCCGGTGTTCACCGGCGAGATCACCGGGGTCGGCATCGAGGACGTCGGCGACGGCCGCTCCCTGCCGGCCCTCGTCATCGTCGCCAGCGAGGAGAGCCACCGGCTCGCCGCCGCCAGCGAGCACACCGCGTACCTCGAGCAGTCCTACGCCGACATCGTCAAGGCGATCGCGCAGCGCCACAAGCTCACCCCGAAGGTCGACGCCACGGGCGGCCCGCTGCCCTACTTCCTGCAGAACGGCACCGACTACGCGACGCTGACCGACATCGCCGCGATGCTCGGCTTCGAGTTCTTCGTCACCGACGGTGAGCTCCACTTCCGCACGCGCAAGGGTGACCGGGGCGCGAAGCTGAAGTTCTCCGACGGTTCGCTGCGCACCTTCGGCGCCCGCTACGTCGCCGCCGGCACCCCGTCCGAGGTCGAGGTGCACGGCTGGGACCCGACGCAGCAGAAGGACGTGACGGGCAAGGCCGCGTCGGTGTCGTCCCCCAGCCCCGACCAGCTCGGCTCGTCCGCCCCGTTCGTGAAGGACGGGTACGCCGCGGCGAAGAAGTCGTTCGGGAAGCCGCTCGTCGTGGGCACCACGCCCGTGTGGGACGCGAAGGAGGCGGACGCGCTCGCCGACTCGATCGCCCGCGACCTGATCGGCGCGGGGCTCGCCGTCGACGGGGTCGCCGTGAGCAACCCGGCGATCGCCCCCGGCGCGAAGGTGGACGTCGACGAGGTCGGCACGCGGCTCGCCGGCGACTACTACGTCACCACCGTCCTGCACACCTACCACTACGAGGGCGACCTCCTCACCCACTTCCACTGCGACGGCCACCGCTCGCCCCGGCCGACGCAGGGGCAGCTGCGGCCCGGCGAGCCGAACGGCTGGGCGCAGAACGGCCTCGTGCTCGGCGTCGTCACCAACATCGAGGACGACGAGGGCCTGGGCCGCGTCAAGGTCCGCTTCCCGTCGCTGGGGGCCAAGGCCGAGTCGAACTGGGCCCGCGTCGTCACGCCCGGTGCGGGCGACAAGCGTGGGCTCGACCTCCGCCCCGAGGTCAACGACGAGGTCGTCGTCGCCTTCGAGCGTGGTGACACCCGCACGCCCCTCGTCCTCGGCGGCGTGTGGAGCGCGAAGGCGAAGCTGCCCGACGCGAAGGCCGCGAAGGGCGGCAAGGTCGAGAAGCGGCTGTACACGTCGCGGGTCGGGCACACCCTCGAGTTCTCCGACGGACCCGACGGCGCGAAGGCGGGCGACAAGGCCCGCTACGTCGAGATCAAGCTGGGCGACGGCAAGACCGTCCTGCACGTCGGTGAGGACGGCATCACCATCGAGGCGGCGCCCGACATGCCCATCGAGCTCAAGGGCGCGAAGGCGTCGCTGACGCTGTCCGGCTCCGGCGACGTCGAGCTGAAGGGGGAGAGCCTCTCCGTCGACGTCAAGGGTGACGCGAAGGTGAAGGCGCAGAAGGTCGACCTCAAGGGCGCGACCGGGCTGAAGGTCGACGGCGGTCCCGACCTGCAGCTCAAGGGCGCGCAGGCGAAGGTCGAGGGTGCGGGGATGCTGACCCTCAAGGGCGGCATGGTGAAGATCAACTGATGGGGGGTCGACGGTGAGCGACAGCATCCCGCCGTTCGTCGGCCAGGGGTTCTCCTTCCCCCTGTCCGTCGACGGGTCCGGCGCGTTCCGCATGACGTCCGGCGCGGCCGACATCGAGAAGGCCATGCGCGTCATCCTCATGACGGCACCGGGGGAGCGTCCGATGCGGCCCGACTTCGGCTGCCGCATCTGGGACCTGCTGTTCGAGCCGATCAACGCCAACACCATCGGCCGCATGCGCATCGCCGTGCTCGAGGCGATGTCACGCTGGGAGCCGCGCGCCGAGATCCTCGACGTCGTCATCGACGAGAGCGACCAGGCGATGGGCGCGGTCAGCATCGCGATCGCCTACCGCATCCGTTCGACCAACGACGAGCGCAACCTCGTCCTGCCCTTCTACACCATCCCCGGTGAGGGCGAGGACGTGGAGCGAGGTGACGCCGCATGAGCCTCCCGATCCCCGACCTCGACGACCGGCGCTTCCAGGACCTCGTCGACGAGGCCAAGCGGATGATCCCGCAGCTCACGCCCGAGTGGACCAACCACAACGTGGCGGACCCGGGCGTCGCGCTCATCGAGCTGTTCGCGTGGATGAGCGAGCAGGTGATCTTCCGGCTCAACCAGGTCCCCGAGCGGCTCTACGTCCAGTTCCTCGACATGATGGGTGTCGCGCCGTTCCCCGCGTCGTCCGCCCGTGTGCCGCTGACCTTCCTGCTGTCGGGCGTGCCCACCGAGCCGGTGATCGTCCCCCACGGCACCGAGGTCGCCACCGCCGACGGGACGGTCGTGTTCGCCACCCTCGACGAGCTGCGCATCATCCAGCCGGAGCTGGTCGGCGCGGTCACCTCCGCGGGGGACACCGTCGTGGCCGACGTGCTCGGGGAGCTGCGCTACGACCGTGACGCCGTCACCTGCTTCCCGTCCGACCCGGTCGCCGCCGGTGACGCGTTCAACCTCGGCTTCGCCGAGTCGCTCGCCGGCCAGGTCGTCGACCTGACGTTGACCGTCGCCGGCCGGGGCGTCGGCGTCGACCCGTCGCGCGTGCCGATCGTGTGGGAGGTGTGGTCGGGCGACGCGTGGATCGCGTGCACCGTCCTGCGGGACGACACCGGCGGGCTCAACCGTGACGGGACCGTCCGCCTCGACGTGCCCGCCGCCCACGAGGCGCTCGTGCTGTCGGGGCAGCGGCTCCACTGGCTGCGGGTCCGCCTGCTGCCCGCGTCCGACGACCAGCCGACGTTCCGCTCCTCCCCGGTCGTCGCCGACGTCACCGTGTCCGTCGGCGGGGGCACCGTCCTCGCGGAGCATTCCCGCACCGTCACCGCCGAGACGCTCGGCGTGAGCGACGGGACCCCCGGGCAGCGCTTCCCGCTGGCGCACGCGCCGGTGCTGCCCCGCGAGCACGGCGAGCACGTCGTCGTCCTCGACGGGGAGCGGCAGCTCGTGTTCGGCGAGGTCGAGGGGTTCTCCGCCTCCGGGCCGCTCGACCAGCACGTCGTGTGGGACCCGTCCGCCGGCGCGGTCGAGTTCGGCCCGGCGATCCGCTACCCCGACGGCACGACCGTGCAGCACGGTGCCGTCCCGCCCTACGGGGCACGCGTGACCGTGCCCCGCTACCGCGCGGGCGGCGGCACCGACGGCAACGTCGGCGCCGGGTCGCTCACGTCGCTGCGCGTCGCCGTCCCGTTCGTCGACTCCGTGATCAACCTGACCCCGGCCCGCGGCGGCGTCGACCCGGAGACCCTCGACGAGGTGAAGCGGCGCGGCCCGAGGACCGTCCGGGCCGGCCAGCGGGCCGTCACCGCCTCCGACTACGAGCAGCTCGCCCTCGAGGCGAGCCCCGCCGTCGCCCGCACCCGCTGCGTGCCCCCGTCCGAGCCGTTCGGGCCGGTCCGCGTGCTCGTCGTGCCCGGGTCGACCGCCGACCCGGCGGAGCTCACCATCGACGACTTCGCCCTCTCCGAGCAGGTGTTCACCGCGGTGCGCGACCGGCTGGAGGAGGCCCGGACGCTCGGTGCGACCGTCGAGGTCACCACGCCGTACTACCAGGGCGTGAGCCCCGTGGTGCGCGTCCGCGGGGCCGTCGGCCGCTCGCCGGTCGCGGTGAAGGAGCACGTGACCGCGGCGATCCACCGCTACCTCAGCCCCGTCACCGGCGGGCCGCGCGGCGACGGCTGGCCGTTCGGCGCGGACCTGACCGCCGCCGCCCTCGTGTCCCTGCTCGGGGACGTCGAAGGGGTCGCCGCCGTCGACGACCTCGCGCTGTTCGAGCTCGACCTGCGCAACGACCGGCGCGTCGGTGACGCGTCGGAGATCGTCCACCTCGATGCGCACGCGCTGTTCCTCGCCGGCCGCGTGCAGGTGGTCGTGCGATGACCACCCTCGTCCACGAGCACGGCCGGCCCGGCGAGCACGACGCGCCGTACCCGCCGGGCTGGCTCGTCGGCCAGCTCCCCGTCGGCCTGCGCGACGACGACCTGCTGGTGCGGCTCACCACGATCTTCGAGCGGGTCGGCGCGACCCTGCGCGCCGGGGCGGACGCGACCGAGCTCGTCGCCGACCACCGTGTCACGAGCGCGGCGATGCTGCGCTACCTGTCGACGTGGACGGGCCTGGAGGTCCTCGACCCGGAGCTGCCGGTGCTGCGTCAGCGGGCCGTCGTCGCCGCGATCTCCCGCTCGGTGCCCGCCCGCGGGACGGTGCGGGCGCTGCGCACGCTGCTCGAGGCGATCACGGAGGCGCCCGTCGACATCGTCGAGCCGGGCGGCGTGTTCCGCGACGGCGAGGTGCCCGACCACGACGGCCGGGTGGAGGTGCGCGTGCGCTCCACCGGCCATCTGAGCGCCGAGGAGCTCGCGGAGCTGGTCCGCGACGAGGTCCCCGCCCATCTGGCGCTGCGGCTCGTCGTGCTCGGCGAGGACGTGACGACGAAGGAGCTGCCGTGAGCACCGACGGCATCCGGCGTGACGAGGCGGACCGCGAGGCCGACGCCGCCCTCGCGGAGCTCGACCGGCGCGCGGCCGACGACCTCGACGCGATCCTCAACACCGAGCTGCAGGAGGTCGACGACGACGACGCGCCGCCGTCCGCGCCGCCGTCCGCCGCCCTGACGGCGACCGCTGCGCCCGACGCCGCCGACGACGCCGCCACCGCTCCGCTGGAGGTGCGGCCGGGATCGGCGGTCGGGCCGGCCGGCACACCCGGCGACGACGTCGAGGTCGAATGTCCCGGCTGCGGCCTGCTCGTCGTCGGCTCCGACCCGCGTGCCAGCGCCGAGTGGTTCTGCCCGCGCTGCGACTACCCGCTGTTCTTCACGTCGCAGCCGGTCGTGCCGGAGGTCGACGGGGAGCGGCGTGGGGCGCGCCACCGGCTGCCGGGCGTCGCCGGCCGGGCGATCACCGCCGCGGGGCCGTGCTGGCACTGCGGCGAGTGGAACGAGGCGAACGCGACCGCGTGCCTGCGCTGCGCGGCGACGCTGCCGAAGCCGGAACCCCCGCAGCTCGGCCCGTTCGAGACCGTCGAGGTGCCCGAGCCCGAGCTCGTCGAGGTCGAGGTCCTCTACTGGCCGCCCATCGTCATCAGCGTCGTCGGCGGGTTCGCCGCCGGCATGGCGTTCCTGTGGGGCGTGCTGCTGCTCATGGACCGCCTGTGACCGGTCGTGGGACCGCGACGACGCGCGGCAGGGAGGTGAGCGGGTGATCGAGGAGCTCGACCGCTCGATGGAGGCGTGGCTGCGCGACGCCCTCTCCCTCGGCAGCCGCGACGCGGAGCTCTCCTTCGAGCGGCCGGAGGCGGACTGGGGGCAGCGCCGCTCCGTCCCGCTGATCAACCTGTTCCTCTACACCCTCGCGCCGTCCGCGACCCGTGCGGCGTCGTCGCTGCGGACGGTGCGCACCCCGGACGGGGCGTGGGCACGGCAGCGGGACGCGCCGATCATGGCGGCCCGCTTCCTCATCAGCGTGTGGTCGAGCGACCCGGCGGTCGAGCACGACCTGCTCGCCCGCATCGCGCACGTGCTGTCGTCGTCGCAGCGGATCCCGCAGCGTCACCTCACGCCCGCGCTCGCGGAGATGCGCCCCGCGCCGGTGCTGTCGACCCGTCCCGACGAGGAGACGACCGTCGCGACGCTGTGGCAGTCGCTGGAGGTCCCCGCCCGCGTGGCCACCCAGCTGCTCGTCGAGCTGCCCGTGGGCCGGCCCGAGCCCACGACGACGAACGACCCGCCCGACATCGTCGAGATCGGCTTCGCGAACCGCAACAGCCCGGCGGCCCGCTCGTCCCGACGACGCGTGTTCGGCACGAGCGACCCGTCGCTCGCCGGCGGCTCCGCGATCGGTCCGCGCGGCGCCGCGGTCGTGCAGGACTCCGGCCGCTACCTGATCGAGGCGCAGCCGGGGGACGAGATCGTCGTCGAGCCGCCCGAGCCCGACGGTGACGGCGATGGCTGACCTCGAGCTCGCGGTCGACGGGGTCGAGGGTCCGTCGCTCCGGGCGGACCTGCTGACCCCGCGCGTCACGGTGGAGCCCGGCCAGCCCGTCGCCGTGTCCGTGCAGGTGCTGAACACGACGGACACGATCGAGACGGTGCGCTGCACGCTCGTCGGCATCACGCCCGACCGGCTCGACCAGACGCCGGGTGACGTCACGCTGTTCCCCGACGAGTCGACGCGCATCACGCTCGACCTGTGGTTCCCGCCGACGCTGCCGGCGGGCCGCCACGACGTGTTCGTCGCCGTCGCCACCGGCTCCGGGGAGCACGTCACCGAGGTGCCGCTGCGCATCGAGGTGACCCCCGTCGTCAGCGCGACGCTCACCGTCGAGCCGCCGCTCGTGTTCGCCGGCCGGCGGGGCGTGTTCGAGGCGAAGGGGCGCAACACCGGCAACGTGCCCGTCGCGCTGCTCGTGCGTGCGGGCGACGCGGACCGGGCGCTCGACATCGAGGTGGAGGAGCCGTCGTGGCGGCTCGACCTCGACGGCGAGGCGACGTCGCGGATCGTCGCGAAGCGCAAGCGGCCGCTGACCGGGGCGCCCGTCGAGCACACCATCACCGTCACCGCCGAGCAGGACGACGTCTTCGAGACGCAGGTCGTGCGGTTCCGCCAGAAGGCGCTGCTCACGCCCGGCATCATCACGATCCTGACCCTCACGCTGATCGTCGCGATCTGGGCGCTGGCGATGGTGTTCGGCGTCCGGGCGGCGCTCGCCCCACCACCGCCGACGAAGACGGTCCCCGAGACGTTCGCCGGTGGCATCACCGGCGCGGACCTCGACCCGACCGCCGTCGGCGGGACGTTCTCCGGCACGATCCGGGCGGCGACGACCGCCGTCGGCCTGCCGCGCGTCACCGTCGAGGCGTTCGACAAGGACGACCTGCTCGTCGGCGCGACCGCCACCGACGAGGAGGGCACGTTCACCCTGCCGGCGCTGCTGCCGGCCGACTACCGCGTCCGCATCCGCGCCGACGGCTACGAGGACGTGTGGTGGCCGGACGCCGGCACCATCCGCGACGCCATGCCGCTGTTCGCCCCGCCCGGCGACGTACGGGAGGGCCTCGACGTCGAGCTCGTCGGGCTGCCCGCGACCGTCGGCGGCCAGGTCATCGCCGGCGACGCGCCCGGCCCCGGCGTCATCGTCGAGGCGACCGCCGTCGACCTGCTGGAGACCGCCGAGCCGGTCACGACGACGACGGACGACACGGGCAGCTGGGTGCTCGCCGGCCTGCCGAGCCCCGCGACCTACCGCATCACCTACCGGGCGACCGGGTTCGACCCGGTCGAGCTGACCCAGCCCGTCGCGGGCGGCGCGACGCTGGCGGTGAACACGGCGACGCTGCCGGCCGCGCCCGGCACGATCACCGGCGAGGTCGTCAACCGTTCGGGCACGAAGCTCGGCGGCGTCGAGGTCGTGCTGACCCGTGGTGAGCTCGAGATCGCGACGAAGACGCCGACGAGCGGCGAGGTCGGCTTCTTCGAGCTGCCCGAGCTGCCCACCCCCGCCACCTACCTGGTGACGTTCAGCCTCGAGGGGTACGCGAGCGAGACGATCGCGGTGCGGCTGGGGCCCGGGGAGGTGCGTGACGACCTGTCCGTCGTCCTCCCCGACGCGTTCGGGGCGATCAGCGGCGTGCTCACCAACGTGACCGACGACGCGAAGCTCGGCGGTGCGGCCGTGACCGTGTCCGGCGAGGGGCTCGTGCTCGAGACGGAGACGCTGACCAGCGGCACCGTCGGCGGCTACCGCGTCGCCGGCCTGCCCGTCCCCGGCGTCTACGCCGTCACCTTCGACCTCGAGGGCTACGGCCGCCAGACCATCGAGGTGGCGCTGACCCCCAGCGCCCCGACGGCCGTGCGCGACGTCGAGCTCGGCATCGACCGTGCCCGGCTCGTCGGCAACGTCAACGACGACGGCACGGGGCTCGGCAACCTCGTCGTGCGCATCAGCGACGGCGGCGGGTTCACGCTGGAGACGCTCACGGCGACCGCACCGGCCGCGGACGTCGGCGACTACGCCTTCGACGGGCTCACCGCCGGGACCTACACGGTCACCGCGACCCGCACCACGTCCCCCACGGAGGTCGTCGGCATCCTCACCGTCGACATCGGGTCGGGCACCGGCTTCACCCGTGACGCGCAGGGCCGGCCGGTCTACACCCTCGACCTCGACTTCTCCGAGGTCGGCTGATGGCCGGCGACGGGTTCGGCCCGCAGGGCAGCAGCGGCGGTGACGCGCGGGTCCGCGCGGACGTGACCGCCGCGGAGATCGCCGTCGCGCCCGGCGAGACCGCCCAGGTCGAGGTCGAGGTCACCAACGTCAGCGAGGTCATCCGCGCCTACCGCATCGACGTGCTCGGGCTCGACGCCCGCTGGGCCCGCAGCGAGGGCATCGACCTCGAGCTGTTCCCCGGCGAGCGGCAGGCCCGCACCATCGAGGTCGAGCTGCCCGCGGACTTCGCCGCCGGTCGGCGGCGCATCGCGGTGGAGGTCACCGAGCCGGACGTGCCCGGCGGGTCCGTCGTCGTCCTCGACGTCGACCTCATCGTCGAGGCCCGCGAGGGGCTGACGTTCGGGGTCGAGCCGGCGTCGCTCACCGCCGGCGCCGACGGCACGTTCGTCGTCACGCCGGTCAACACGGGCAACACGACGCTCGACGTCGACCTGACCGCCGCCGACCCGGAGCGGCGCATCGCCGTCACGTTCGACCCGCCGCGGCCGCGGCTGCTGCCGGGGGAGCGCGGCGTCGTCCGTGCCTCCGCCCGCGGCCGGCGCCCGTGGTTCGGCATGCCGGCGGTGCGGGTGCTCGAGTTCCGCGCGGCCGGCGCGACGACGGAGGCGATGACGGCCGCCGCGTTCATCCAGACGCCGCGGTTCAGCCGCCGGGCGGTCACCCTCGCCGGCCTCGTCGTCGTCGCCACGCTGTTCGCGTTCGTCATCTACCTGTCGTTCGCCTCCGTCGCCGACCTGTCCGCGCAGCAGGAGGCGCTGCTGAAGCAGTCGCTGGGGGAGGACCAGCCCGTCGGCGTCCGGGTCGAGCCGTCGTCGGTCGCCGGCGTGGTCCGCTCGACGACGGGCGGCGGCATCGACGGGGTCAGCGTCGAGCTGTTCGAGTCGTCGAACCCGCTGGTGCCGCTGAAGTCGACGGTCACCGACACGTCGGGCACCTACCGGTTCGGCGCGCTGCGCAAGGGCACCTACTTCGTCCGTTTCGCCGTCGCCGGGTTCGGCGAGGCGTGGTTCCGCGGTGGGGAGACGGTCGCGGACGCGACGCCGCTGGAGCTCGTCGCCGGTGAGGACCTCATCGACGTCGACGCGGCGCTGTCGGGCCAGCCGGGCAGCGTCACCGGCCGGGTCGTCGGCTCCGACGTCGAGGGTGCGCTCGTCGTCGCCCAGCTGCCCGGCTCGACGATCGACGGCAGCGACCTCGCCCCCGTCGCCGCCCGCCTCGCGGAGGTCGAGGTCGACGCGACCGGCGTGTTCACCCTCGAGGGGCTGCCGACCCCCGCCGGCTACGAGCTCGTCGTCAGCAAGGAGGGGTTCTCCGTCCAGCGGCGCACCATCGCGCTGGAGCCGGGCGAGGCGCGGCGCGACCTCGAGGTGCTGCTGCGGCCCGGCGGCGGGCGCATCGCCGGCACCGTCGTCGACCTCGCCGGCACGGCGGTGCCCGGCGCGACCGTCGTCGTGTCCGACGGCCAGACGGAGGTGTCGACGCGCACGCTCAGCGAGGCGGACGCGGTGGGCACCTTCGAGGTGCGTGACCTGCCGACGCCGGCGACGTACGCGCTGACCGTCAGCGCCCCCGGCTTCTTCGACGAGACGCAGAACGTCGTGCTCGGCCTCGACGAGCAGCTCACCGACCGCACCGTCCGCCTCACCGCGTCCGCCGGCACGATCAGCGGGCGGGTCCTCGACCCCGACGACGCGCCGCTCGGCGGCATCGAGGTCACCGTCGTCGGCCCCGACCTCGAGCGGACGACGCAGACGCTGAGCACGCCGCTCGACTGGACCGGGTCGGACCCGCCGGCGAGCGCCGGGACGTGGCGCGTCGCCGGCCTGCCCGTCCCCGGCGCCTACACGGTCACCTTCGCCGCCCCCGGCCAGCTCACCCAGGCCGTGTCGGTGGAGCTGACCGCCGGTGCCGGCTCGACCCGCACCGGCGTCGACGCCGTGCTGAACCCGTCGCTCGGCACCATCCAGGGGCGGGTCCGGGAGGAGGCGGTGGGGGACACGTGCGTCGCCCTCGCCGACCTCGACCCGACGGCGCCGGGGGACTGCGACCTGCTGACCGGTGCCGACGGGGTGGTCGTCACGCTGCGCTCGACCACGCTGACGCGCACGGTGCGCCCCGCCGACCAGCCCGCCGCCGCAGCGGGACGGTTCCGCTTCGACAACGTGCCGCCCGGCGCGTACACGGTCACGGTGACCCGTCCGGGGTCGACCCCGCAGACGCTGCTGGTGAACACCGCGGCGGCGGGGGCCCTCAGCCCCGCGGCGCTCGACGTGCGCATGGACGCCCCCGCGGTCATCAGCGGCCGCATCCGGCTCTACAGCGGGTTCGTCGGCTCGCGGCGCTTCAACGTCGAGGCGTACACGCCCGACACGGTCGGGGGCACCCCGCTCGCGACGACGACGACGGACAACGACGGGCTGTTCACCCTGACGGGCCTGACCGCACCCGGCTCCTACCTGCTGGAGTTCGAGGACCGGCAGACGAGCGACCGGCGGCTGTTCTTCTCCGGCGATCCGCTGCTCCTCGAGCCCGGCGTGCCCATCACCCTCGACGACGACGTGGTGCGCACCGACCTGTTCTTCCGCACCGTCCCGCACGGCGACGCGGCGCAGCTCGCGTTCGGCACCCCGCCGGTCGGCGGCAGCCTCGGGGAGGACCTCGCGTCGTTCACCGTCGAGATCCGCGACGCCGACGGCGTGCGCGTCACCGACGGCGACGGGTCGACGGCGGTCGTCACCGTCGCGCTGGGCGCCAACCCGGAGTTCGCGATCCTCGGAGGGACCGTCAGCCGGGCCGCCGTCGCCGGCGTCGCCACCTTCGACGACGTGCAGCTGGACCAGACCGGCAGCGGGTTCACCCTGCGCGCCTCGAGCGGCACGCTCGACCAGGTCGAGTCGTCCGCGTTCAGCGTCCTCCCGGGTGTGCCCGGCGCGCCGACGGGGCTGACCGCGACCGGCGGCAGCGGCAACGACGGGCTCGTCGACCTGTCGTGGACCGCACCGACGAGCAACGGCGGGTCGGCGATCACCGGCTACCAGGTCGAGCAGCGCACCGGCGGCGGCGCGTGGGCGCCGGCGTCGACGACGTCGGCGGTCGGCACGTCGACGTCGGCCGAGGTGCGCGGGCTGACCGTCGGCGCCAGCTACGAGTTCCGCGTCCGGGCGGTCAGCAGCGCGGGCGCGTCGGTCGACTCGGCGACGGCGAGCGCCACCCCCGCGGTGTCGTCCGCGACGCTGCAGCTCGCCCACGACGGCGGGGGCGGCGCGTCGGGACGCTACGTGGAGCGCGGCTACGCGTTCCGCCTCAACAGCACCGTCACCATCGACGCGCTGTTCGGCGGCGGGTCGGCGGGCGACTTCATCATCCGCATCCGCGACGCCGGGACGGGCAGCGTGCCGTTCGCCCGCTCGACGGGGCTGACCGTCGTCGCGTCGGGGACGGCGACGGGGGACACCGCCCTGCAGACGGTCAGCGCGAGCGCGACCCTGCAGGCGGGCCGCTGGTACTACCTCACCCAGCAGCGCACCTCCGGCTCGGGGCTGCACCTGACCACGACCTCGGCGGCGATCACCTCGGCGGTCGACCGGGACCTGGTGCGGGACTGGCGCTTCACGTCGACGAACGCGTGGACGGGCGACACGACGCTGCCCGCGCTGGGCTTCCGCGTCGGATGACGGCGACGGCGGCGGCCACGACGCGCGATCCTGACGCTACGATAGGAATATCCGTGCCGGAGGGGGCCCCGAGACGGCCCCTGCGACGCTCGGTGGAGGTGCTGCGGTGCGTCTGACCGTCGAACCGGACCTCGCCGCGGTCGCGCCGGGTGACGTCGTCGACCTGCTCGTCCGCGTCGGCAACGACGGCGGCGAGCCGGTCCGCCCCGTCATCGACGTCCACGGCATCGACGCCGACGACGTGCTGCTGTCCGACGAGGTCGTCGCCGTCGCCCCCGGCGAGGTCATGACCGCGGTCGTTCGGCTGCGCGCCGCCCACGACGCGCTCGCCGGCGACCTGCGCGTCGGCCTCGGCGTCACCGACGCGAACGGCACACAGCCGCCGGTGCGTGCCGCGACGGTGCTGCGCATCGGCGCCCGCCCCGACGTCGCCCTCGAGGTCGAGCCGGCCGCCACCCGCGGGCGCCGCGGCGCCAAGGCGACGACGGTGCTGCGCAACCGGGGCGACCGACGCCTGCGCGTCGACCTCGAGGCGCGCGGCGACGGCGTCACCGCCCGCTTCCGCCCCGCGACCGTCGTGCTCGACCCCGGCGAGCTGCGCCGGGTCCGCACCCGCCTGCGGCCGACGGTGCGCAGCTGGTTCGAGGAGCGGCGCCACGGTGCGGTGATCACCGCCCGCGGCATCGGCCTGCCTGTGAGCACGACGATCACCCACACGCAGCGGCCGACGATCCCCCGTGCGGCGCTGCGCGCCGTCGCCGCGACCGCCGCGCTCGCCGTGTGGGTCGGCGCGGCGCTGCTCGTGTTCCAGTGGCTCAACGCCGAGGACGCCGTCGACCCCACCACGACCGTCGCCGCGCCCGCCGCCCCCGGACCGGGGACGACGTCCGCCACGGCGATCCCCCTGCCGGAGCCGACCGGCGCGGAGGTGCCCGTCATCATCCGCGGGACCGTCGAGGGGCCACGCACCCCCGCGGGCACCACCGTCACCGCGGAGCGCATCAGCTTCGGGGACGAGGGGACGACGGAGGGGGCGACGAAGGTCGTCGCCCTCGCCGGCGTGAAGCTGCCGCGCGGTGCCGTGCTCGACGCCGTGGCGGTCACCACCGACGAGCGCGGCCGCTTCCGCATCGCGTCGGGGCTCGTGGAGGGTGCCTTCTACCGGGTGACGGTCGCCCGGGCCGGCTTCGACGTGTCCAGCCGCATCCTCGAGACGTCCCCGGAGGCACGCGACATCGAGCTCGCCGTCGCCCTCGACCCCGCGACCGGCACGCTCGGCGGCACCGTCGTCGACGCGGCCGGCGTCGCCATCGGCGGGGCGTCGGTCACCGTCACCGACGGGACGGCGACGTACACGGCGACGACGGGGACGGAGGGTGCTGACGCCGGCCGGTGGTCGCTCGAGGGGCTCGCGACACCCGCCGACTACCAGGTCGTCGTCACCCGGCGCGGCTACGCCGCGCAGACGTCGATCGTCACCCTCGACGGCGGGGCGACCGTCGACGACGTCGCGGTCACCATGCCGGTCGCGCTCGGGTCGCTGCGTGGCCGCGTCACCGCCCTGGACCCCGACACGGGCGTCGCCGCCGGCGTCGGCGCGATCGCCATCACGCTCGACGGGGAGGAGTCGCGCACCACCACGACGCTGACGGGCAGCGCGGCGCTGACCGGCAGCTACGACTTCCCCGGCCTGCCGTTCGGCACCTACCAGCTCACCTTCTCCGGGGACGGCTGGCGCACCCAGGAGGCGGAGGTCACCGTCGGTGCGGGCGACGTCGAGTTCGACACCCGGCTGCTGCGCGCCACCGGCATCGTCCAGGGCTACGTGCAGCAGGTCGTCCGGCTGGAGGACCTCACCCCCGACGACGCGACCGACGACGAGTTCCGCTGCCGCTACCCGACGTCCGCCCAGCGTGACGCGGCGACGGCGCAGCCGTGCGGCGGCGTGGTCGTCAGCGTCGAGTCCGACGAGGGGGACGTGTTCGCCACGAGCACCGTGTCGCTCGGCCAGACGACGGAGGGCTTCTTCCGCATCGACGGCGTCCCGGCGGGCGAGTACACGCTGCGGGCGACGCGCACCGGGTACGTCGACCACGTCGAGCGCATCGTCCTGGGCGCCGGCGCGACGCTGTCGGTGCGCGGCAGCGGCGACCCGGACAGCGAGCTGACCCTCGCCGCCGACTTCATCGAGCTCGCCCTCGCCGAGGTGCCGGTCAACTGCAGCGGCACGATCGAGGTGTCGCTGCTCAACGCGCGCACCGGCGCTGCGGTCACCACCGACGCGACCTCCGCCATCACGCTGCCCGACGACCTCGACTGCGGCGACGACACGACCCCGGAGGTGACGCGGCTGTCCGGCTCGAACGTCTACCGCATCGCGAACGCGCCGGTGGGCAGCACGACGGTGACCGTCGCGCCGGCCGGCTTCGACCCCGTCGACGTCGCCGTGGACGTGAACACGGTCGACACGGCCCGCATCAGCGCTGCCCTCGCCCCCTACACCGCGCTCGAGGTGTCGCTCACCGACGCGGACGGTTCGGGGGTCGCGGGTGCCGAGGTGATCGTCTTCCCCGCCTCCGGCACGCCCAACAGCAACGCGGGGGCCGGCGTGACCGCGTGCACCCGCACGATCACCGCGACGGGCGCGTTCGCCGGGCAGGAGGTCGACGGGCTGTGCGCCACGACGGACGCCAGCGGGGACGTGACGCTGCCGCAGGCGCTCGGGCTCGGCTCGTGGCGCATCGTCGCGCCGGTGAACACGACGGCGGCGGACACGGCGCTCGACTTCCGCGAGACGCTGCTCGCCGACACCGTCACGGTCGACGCGGCCGGTGCGGGGACGGACCGGTCCGTCAGCGCGACGCTGGAGCGGCTCGCCGTCATCACCGGCCGGGTGTTCGTGTTCGACGACGACTCCGGCGCGTTCGAGGACGGTACGGACGGGCTGTTCGGGTCCGCACTCGACGCGTTCCCCGCGCTCGCCGGTGACGGGGCGGGCATCCGCCTGCGCCTGTTCGAGGACGGGTCCGGGTCGGCCACCGCGTTCGCCGACCCGCTCACCCCCCGGGTCACCTACAGCGTCAGCGGCGGCGTCGCGACCTACCGCATCGACCGGCTGCAGCCCGACGTCGGCGGGACGACCCGCGCCTACGAGCTGCTCGCCGCCGTCCTCGACGGGGCGACGCCCCGCGAGCACGTCATCGGCACCAGCGACCTCGGCGGCTTCGCCTACGACGAGGTCCGCACCGGCATCGACCTGCGGCTGCGCGAGCCCGACCCGGTCGACGTCAGCGTCCTCGTGCGCGAGGCGACGCCCCTCGGGGACGGTGGGGGCGTGCGGGGCATCGACGGTGCGCGCGTCCAGATCACCGGCTCCGCCGGGTTCGACGAGCAGCGTCCGCCGGAGCAGACCGTCGAGACCTGCCCGAGCCCGACGTGCACCGGGTTCACGTCGACCGACGACACCGGCGTCGTCGAGTCCGGCGGGGAGCGCTGGCTCGAGACCGGCTCGGACGGGCTGACGCCGACCGTGAGCGACGTGTTCACCGCCGGCGCAGCGAGCAGCCCGCTCACGCTCGCCGCGGAGGCCGCCGGCTACCTCACCCTCGACCTCGCGGCCGACCCGGCCGTCGGCAGCGTGACCGGCGCGACGGTCGACTCCTCCGCCGTCACCGCGACGGTGGAGCTGCCGTTCGACACGGTCACGTTCAGCGGCACCGTCGCCGAGGAGGTCACCCTCGCCACCGGGAC
>CAJXTG010000022.1 GCA_913060655.1 uncultured Nitriliruptoraceae bacterium
GTGTACGACGCGTCGATGTCGGTGCAGCGCAGGTTCCCGCCGCCCTGGCTCGACGAGAACAGCTCGGGGGTGATGCCGGCGTCCGAGTCCGGCGGGTAGTCCCCCGGGTCGGGCTTGCCCGGCCCGCCCGAGCCGTGCTCGCTGGCGTCGGCGAGGCCCGACATACCGACGAGCAGGACAGCGGCCGCGGCAGCGACGACCCGGCGGACGGTGGTCGGCGGTGCGGCCCGTGATGCGGCGATGGCGCGCATGGCGATCTCCGTTTCTCGACGCGGACCGTCCGCGCCGACGGCGACAGGTACGGGCCGCACCCGTCGCCGCCACCACGGTCCGCTCACGGCTCGCTGACGGTGCCGCGCTCCGGTGCGCGGCCCGTGCCGCACCGGCGAGCGGCCGGCGAGGTCGCCGCCCCACGTTCGGCGGCCGCTCCGCGCACCGTCGACGCGTCCCTCCCCCGGACGCCGGGCGTCGGAGGTCACCGAGGAGGACGCCGATGGCCCGTCGACCGACACCGCAACTGACCGTGTCGCTCACCGTCGCCGCCGTGCTGACCGTCGCCGCGGTCGGCACCCTCGACCTGGTCGACCTGCTCGACGACGCACCCCCGGTGGCGCCGGACCGTGCCGTCGTCGTGCCCGCCGTCCGCGACGGGACGGACGATCGCGCGGACGCCGCCGCGCCGGTGGTCACCACCCCCGCCCCCGTCGCCCTGCACGTGCCGGCCCTCGGGGTCGGCGCACCGCTCGTCCCCGTCGGTGTGCTCGCAGGTGGGGTGATGGAGATCCCCGACGACGTCCTGACGGTCGGCTGGTACGCGACGGCCGCGCGGCGGATCAGCCCCGGCGACCCGGGCACCGCCGTCCTCGCCGGGCACCGCGACTCCCGCACCCAGGGGGCGGGGGCGCTCTCCGACCTCGGCGCGCTCGAGCCGGGCGACGTGGTCGACGTCGTCCACCTCGACGGGACCGTCAGCTCCTGGACGGTCGACGAGGTGCTGCTCACCCCGCGTGACGCCCTGCCGGTCGGACCGCTGTACGCGACGGACGGGCCGCCCCGGCTCGCCCTCGTGTCCTGCGGCGGCACGTTCGACCGGGCCGCCGGGCACTACACCGACAACCTGATCGTGTTCGCCGCACCCGCCGGCGACACGCCGGCGTCCGGCCGCTAGCGGCTCAGGCGCGCAGCCGGTAGCCGACGCCCCGCACCGCGTGGGCGACCCGCTCGCCGCCCGCCGCCGAGACCTTCCCTCGCAGGCGCGACAGGTGCGTGTCGAGCACGTGGCTGCCGTCGAACGGCTCGTCCCACGCAGCGATGAGCAGCTGCTCGCGGGTGAACACCCGGCGTGGCTGGCGGGCGAGGGTGAGCAACAGCTCGAACTCGATGCGCGTCAGCGCCACCGGCGTCCCGCCGACGTGGACCTCGCGGGCGACCTCGTCGATGGTGAGGTCGCCGACGACGACGGGCGGGACGTCCCCGTTCGGCGCGTCGGCGACCGCCCACGTCGACCGTGCGTCCGCCGCCGACCGGGGCGCCCGCAGCCCTGCGGGCCCCGCCGCGGTCGTCGGGGGTGCGGAGCGGGCGGGCGGCCCGGCGGCACCGGCGAGGATGGGCACGTCGCGGCGGCCCGGCTCGCCGCCGCCCGCACCCGGCCCCTCACCGGCACCGTGCTGCGACGGTCCGCCGTCCGTCTCGGCGCGGACACGACGGACCAGCGCCCGCACCCTGGCCACGAGCACCTCGGCCGCGCACCCGGCACCGACGTAGTGGTCGGCACCGACGGCGAGGGCGACGACCTCGTCGAACGGGTCGGGTCGTGCCGCAGCGAGGATGATGGGGACGGTGCTGCGGGCCCGCAGCGCCCGGCACGTGTCGAACCCGTCCGGCCCGTCGTCGAGCCGCAGGTCGAGGAGGACGACCTCCGGACGGACGAGCTCGAGGTGGCGCAGTGCGGCGTCGCCATCGCGCACCACGGCGATCTCTGCGCCGGCGTCGCGGAGCGGTCCGGACCAGCCGGTCACGACCCCGTCGCGTCCTCCGACGATCAGTACCCGTGCACCTGTCATGTTCCAGCCCCTCTCGAGAGGCCACTCCCGAAAACACGCCCCCGGTGCTGCCCTGCTCCGTCCGTCGACACGCGCCTTCAAGCGCCTCTTCTACCGAGATCTCCCGCCCAGACGGGACAGGAGCAGTGCGGCAAGGACATTACGCGAGGCCCACCCGCACACCAAGGACCTTCGGCGGATGTGCGTGCGGCCCACGTCGGGCATGCGCACGGCGCACCACCGTCGGCAGGACGCGGCGAGCGTCAGCGCGACCCGTCGTCGCGCGCGTCGCCGGGGCGCCGCAGCGTCGCGGGCAGCGGCCGAGCACCGGTGACGACCGCCTCGGCGAGGGCGACGAGTCCGGCACGCTCCGTCCGTGCGGCCGCACGCAGGCGGCGCAGCGCCCCGTCCGGGTCGAGGGCGAACCGCTGCGCGACGACCCCCACCGCCTGGGCGACCACCGCCCGTCCCTCCAGCGCCATGTGGACCCTGCGGGCGAGCGTCGGTCCGTCGACCCCGTCCTCCGGGCGCAGCAGCGCGAGCGCAGCCAGGTCGGCGAACGCCTCGGCGACCGGGACGTCGGCCGGGTCGAGGACGGCGGCGAACACGTCGAAGCGGCCCATGACCGTGCCGTCGACGGCGACGGGGAACGTGTGGGCCCGACCCGGCCCGCCACCCACCACGGACGTCCGCCGCTCCGCCGCACGGTCCGCCGGACCGTCGTCGGGTCGGACGGTGGCGTGCGCCTCGAGACGGTCGAGCAGGTCGGGGTCCGCACCCGACGCCGCGACGGTGCGCAGCCGCCCGTCCCCGTCACGCACGAGCAGCCCCGCACCGGCCGCGGGGAGCACGTCGACGGCCCGCTCGCACAGCAGCGTGAGCACGTCGAGGAGGTCGCGGTGGCGGACCGCGACGCGGACGAGCTCACCGAGGGCGACCGCCGCCGGTCGGCCACCGGCGTCGACCCCGTCCGACCCCGCTCCACTCATCGTCCACCCTCCCATCGCATCATCCGACCTTCCGCCCTCACTTCCTGATCACCGTTCGAGCAGCAGCTCGCGTGCGACGACGGCGGCCGCGACGTCACGCAGCGGCCGGTCCGACGCGAACGCGAACGCCCGGAGGCGCACGAGCGCCTCGACGACACCGATGCGCAGCTGCTCGGCGACCATGCCCACGGCGACGTGCACGACGTCACCGAGCACCAGGTCCGTGCCGAGCGGGTCCGCACCGCCCCGACCCGGCGTCGCGTCCGTACCGACCCCGGTGCGTTGGCCATCCCCCACCAGCGCGACCGCGGCGATCGCTGCGAGGATGAGCGCGTCGGTGTGCGCGACGTCGTCGAGCGGCCCCCGCGCGGCCCGGGAGGCGGTCAGCACACCGACGAGGCCGGCACCGATCCGCAGGGGGAACGCGAACGCCGCGGCGCAGCCGGCGGCCGCCGCCTCGACCGCGAACACCGGCATGCCGGCCGCAGGGGCCGAGAGGTCCTCGACCAGCGTGGGACGGCCCTCCCGGACCGTCACCACCGACGGACCCTCCCCGACGGTGAACTCCCGCTCCAGCAGGGCAACCGCCCGGTCGCTGCTGCCCACCACCGACGGGACCTCCCCGCTGAGGACGGCCAGGCCGACGTCGTCGGCGGCGAGCAGACGGGCCGCGACGCGGGCGACGGCTCCTCCGACGTCACCGCCCTCCGAAGCCTCCCGGAGCAGATCGGCGAGCCGTTGCCACTCCCCCGCGGCCATCTCCGCCATCCGTCCGTCGCGCCGACACCGACGCTGCCGGCACGCTACCTCCGGACACCCCCCACGGCCCGGAGCACGGCCCGGAGCATGGCCCGTAGCCTCGGGGGTCCCGCCGGAGGAGCACGCGAGGAGCACGCGATGACCCACAGCGGCCGGAGCGGCAGCGGCCGGAGCGGACCGGAGCACCACGGGACCTTCCAGGACCCGCCCCGCCTCCGCGACGAGTGGCAGGGCGACGTCGCCCTGCGGCGGGCCCTCGAACGGCTGCTGCCCGCCGACGTGCGCGACGCCGTCACCCCCGGCCTTGCCGCGCTCGGCGTGGAGGCGGCCACGACGCTGCGCACGCTCGCCGACCGGCTCGACGACCGGCGCACCGAACCGCACCTCGTCCCCTTCGACGCGTGGGGCCGGCGCATCGACCGGGTCGAGACGTCGCCGTGGTGGGACGAGCTCGGCCGTGCCGGGCAGCGGCACGGGACCGTCGCCGCCGCCTACGACCCGACCCACGGGGCGCACGCACGCGTCCACCAGGCCGCCCTCGCCGTCCTCTACGCCCCGTCGAGCGCGATGTACGCCTGCCCGCTGGCGATGACCGACGGGGCGGCCCGCACGCTGCTCGACCACGCCGACCCGGCCGCCCCCGGTGCCTCCGCCCATTCCGACGCCGTCGCCCGGCTGACCAGCAGCGATCCGGACGTCGCGTGGACGTCGGGGCAGTGGATGACCGAACGGGCCGGCGGCAGCGACGTGGGACGCTCCGAGACCGTCGCCCACCCGCAGGGTGACGGGACGTGGACGCTCACCGGCGTGAAGTGGTTCACCTCGGCGGTCACCGCCGACATGGCGCTCGCGCTCGCCCGGCCGGCCGGCGGCGGCCCCGGCGGCTCAGGCCTCGCCGTGTTCCACGTGCCGCTGCGGGCCGCCGACGGCACGGCCAACGGGGTGCGGGTGCTGCGGCTGAAGGACAAGCTCGGCACCCGGCAGATGCCCACCGCCGAGCTCGCCCTCGAGGACGCCCGCGCGACCCTCGTCGGACCCGACCACGACGGGACGCGCACCATCGCCCCGATGCTGCGTGTCACCCGCCTGTGGAACTCGGCGACCGCCGTCGGCTTCCTGCGGCGCGGGCTCGCCCTCGCCCGCGACCACGCGACACGCCGCGTCGCGTTCGGCCGGCCGATCATCGAGCAGCCCGCGCACCGTGCCACCCTCGCGGCGCTGCGCGTCACGCACGAGTCGGCGCTGCAGCTGACCCTGCTCGCCGCCGTGCTCAGCGGCCGGGCCGAGGCGGGCGTCGCCGACGCCGACGAGCGGGCCGCCCTGGACGTCCTCGTCCCGGTGACGAAGCTCGTGACGGGCCGGCAGGCCGTCGCCGGCCTGTCGGAGGCGATCGAGGCGTTCGGCGGGGCCGGCTACGTGGAGGACACGCACCTGCCGGCGCTGCTGCGCGACGCGCACGTCCTGCCGATCTGGGAGGGCACCACGGACGTGCTCGCCCTCGACGCGCTCCGCGGGCAGCTGCGCGGCGGCGGGCTCGACGCCCTCGTCCGCGTCGTCGCGGCGCGGGCGGCGACGCTCCCCGCCACCCAGCCGGCCGTCCGGAGCCTCGCGGAAGCAGGGATGGCGACGCTCACCGCGACGCTGCGCTGGCTCGCCGACGCGGACGCCGACACGGCCCGGCATGCGGCCCGGCGTGTCGCGCTCACCGTCGGACGCAGCGTGCAGGCCGTCGAGCTCGCCCTGCAGGCCGCCCACGACCTGACCGTGCACGGGGACGCGCGCAGCCTCGCCGTCGCCCGGCATCACGTCGCCGACGGGCTCGACCTGCTGCCCGCTCCCGGGCGGCCGTCCCTCGCCGACGATGCGGCGCTCGCGGCCGACGAGCCGCTGCCTGCCGACGTGGCCGGCGTGGTCAGCCCGGACGCAGCGGGAGCCTGAGCCGGCTGCCGCCGTCCGGACGGGCGGTGAGCGTCCAGCCGCCCCCCGTGAGCGTGTCGAACAGGCGGCTGCCGAGCCCTGGCGGACGGTCGACCGGGCCGAGCCCATCGTCGACGGCCTCGAGCTCGACGGCACCCGCGCTGACGTGGGCGCGGACGACGACCCGCTCGGCCCGGCCGTGCCGGACCGCGTTGTTCACCGCCTCGGTGACCGCCCGCACGACCCCGTCCCGCTCGGCCGCCGGCAGCACCGCCAGCGCGTCGTCGACGTCGACGTCCACGTCGACGAAGCCGGCCCAACGGTCCACGAGCTCGGTGAGGCGCACGTGCGCGTCGCCCTCGGGCGCGTCGAGCTCGGCCACGACCGTGTCGAGCATCCGCCCGACGGCGGCGACCTCCCCGCGGACCACGTCGGGCGCGCCGCCGGACGCGTCGATGCGGCGGGCGGCGGCGATCAGCCGGTTCTGCAGGCCGCTGTGGAGCCGGTCGGCGACCTCCCGGTCACGGAGCCGGCGCGACACCACCTCGGCGGCCTCGTCGACGTCGCCGGCGAGGAGGCGCTCGAGCTCCGCCCGGACCGCCACGCGGGTGCGCAGCGCCACCCGGACCGCGCTGGCGAGCAGCGTGAAGCCGGCCAGGGTCACCAGGGCGAGGACCACACCGACCGACAGCGTCAGTTCCGACGGGTTCGGGCGCACCAGCGCGCCCTCGAGCAGGACGATGAGCACCGCCGTGACGGTGAGCGTGCCGAGCAGGTGGGCGAGGTCGAAGCGACGGTCGCGGGGGCGCAGCCGGCCGGCGACGACGAACACGGCGAGCACGGCCGCGGCCTTCGCGCCGCTCGCCACGAGGCTCGTCCCGACCGGGACGTCGCCGCCGCGGAACAGCAGGTCGACGACGCCGAAGCCGACGGCGACGGGGACCGCCGGCAGCGCGTCGACGTGCAGCGCCGCACGCAGCAGCGACCGGAGGGTGAAGTCGGTGGCGACGTCGCCGCCGCCCCACAGGCGGCGGGTCAGCGGCCGCAGCCGCTGCTCCACCAGCTCCTCGAGGACCGTCACGACCGTCGGGTCGACGGCGGCGTCGATGCGGGCGCGGGCCTCGGCGACGAACCGGACGATGCGGGCGTCGTGCTCCCCCTGCGCCCCGCCGCCGGCGAGCAGCGTCCTGCGGGCGCGCTCCTGCACGAGCCGGCGGTACTCGGCGCGCAGACGGCCGAGCCCGGCGGCGACGAGGCCGATGGACGGCAGCAGCAGCGCCCCCTGCAGGGTGGCGCTGACCGCGCGGGTCAGCTCGGCCGGTGCGAACGGGTCGTCGAGCAGCCCGGCGGTCCAGCCGAACAGCGACGTCGACAGCCCCTTGGTCAGCCCGACGCTCGCGCCGACGGTGACGGCGAGGGGCAGCCCGACCTCGGGACGCAGCCCCAGCCGGCGCGGCCCGTCGGCGAGCAGGACCAGCAGCACCACCACCCACAGGCCGGTCACGGCGAGCGACGCGAGGTTCACCCCGACCCAGCCGAGCGTCGACTGCAGGTCGTCGGGCGCGCGGGTCAGGACGGAGGTGACCAGCGACGTCGGCAGCAGCACCGCCAGCGTCCGCGGGGCGAGCAGCGTGGCCGCGTCGAGGCGCAGCCGTGTGCCCTCAGGCGTCATCGGACGGGCCCACGGGCTGCTCCGACGGCGGTTCCTGCGACGGTCCGGGCGTCGACTCCTCGGCAGGGTCGTCGTCGCTGAGGCGCACCCCGAGGGAGCGGAAGTACACCTGCGCCATGTGCACCCGCTGGTTGCGGGTCGCCTGCACCTCCACGTCGAGGGCGCGGGCGAGCCGCGTGATCGTGGCCTCGACCGACCCCTCCGAGACGCCGCGACGGCGGGCGATCTCCGCGTTCGAGTGGCCCTGCGCGACGAGCCGCAGCGTCTCCACCTGCGTGTCGGTCAGCCCGTGGACGGCGCTGTGCGGATCGCCGGCCCGCGACCCGCGGCCGCGCCGCGCCGCCGCCGGACCGCCGCGCGGGGCGGACTCCACCGCGTCCCGCAGGGCGGCGACGAGCGTCTCGACCCCGCCGACCGACCGTTTCGTCACGTACTGCGCTCCGGGCGGCGGGTCGGGCAGCGTCGCGCTGAGCAGCCGGGGGTCGTCGAAGGACGTGAGCAGGACGATGCCGATGGTGGGCACGAGCCGGCGCAGCGCGACCGCGAGGTCCAGCCCGGTCGGGCCGGCCCCCAGATGCAGGTCGAGGAAGGCGGCGTGGACGGGGCCGGCCCGGGCGGCGTCGAGCGCGTCGGCCGCCCGGTCGGTGGCCAGCACGACGTCGACGCCCTGCGCCCGCAGGGACTCCGCGAGGGTGACCCGCGTGAACGTGTCGTCCTCGACGACGAGGGTGCGCACCGCCATGCGGGCAGTATCGCCGACCCCCCGACCGGATGTGGTGGCCCGGCCGTGCCGTCGGGGGCTGACCCCCTGCGAGGGCCCGCAGGGCCGGTCCCGGGGCCGTTCCCGCGGGTTCGGGCCGGGGGTCGGGCCGGGGGCCGTGCCGGGCGTTCACCGGCCGTTCACTCGCCGGCCGCCGCCGCTGCGGACCCGCCGCCTAGCGTGCCCCCGATGGCCAGCTCACCCCCCGAACCGCACACCACGCCCGGCGCGCCGCCCGTCGCCGTGCCGCCGCTGTGGCGTGCGCTCACCGCGGAGGCGCTCGGCACCGGGCTGCTGCTGTGGGCGATCGTCGGCTCCGGCATCGCCGTCACCCACGACGGACCGCTCATCGCCCAGCTGTTCCCCCACGCCGTCGTCGTCGGCCTCGCCCTCGCCGCGATCATCGTGATGCTCGCGCCGCACTCCGGCGCTCACCTCAACCCGGCGGTGACCCTGTCGGCGGTGCTCCTCGGCCACCTCGAGCGTCGGCACGCCGGCCCGTACGTGCTCGCCCAGGTCGTCGGCGGCGCCGCCGGCACGGCCGTCGCGAACGCCACCGCGGGCCTCGCGGCCGTGCAGGTGTCGGCCCGTGCGCGTGACGGGGCGGGCCTGGTCGCCTCGGAGGTCGGTGCGACGGCCGTGCTCGTGCTGCTCATCTTCCTGCTGGTCCGGGCGGGACGCGGGCCGGGACCGGTCGGTGCGGCGGTCGGCGCCTACATCGCCGCGGGGATCGTGTTCACCCCGTCGACGGCGTTCGCGAACCCGGCGGTGACGCTGGCGCGGACGCTCAGCGACACGTTCACCGGCATCGCCCCCGCGTCCGCCCCGGCGTTCCTCGGCGCCCAGGTCACCGGTGCACTCATCGGTGTCGCGCTCGTGCGGGCGTTCAGGACACCTTGATCGGCAGGCCCTGGTTGTCGGTGAAGTTGCCGACGGCGATCATGATGATGTCGATCAGCTGCCAGATGCCGAACCCGCCGAGGGTGAGGAGCATGAGCACGCCCGTGCCGGCCTTGCCGACGTAGAAGCGGTGCACCCCGAACGCCCCGAGCAGGATCGCGAGCAGCAGCGTCGCGACGAAGCTCTTCTCGCTGCGAGGCCGCGCGTGGGCACCGACCGCGGCGGCGGGGGACGTGGGGGCGCCGGCCGGCGGCGGTTTGGGCGTGCGCTCCGCCGTCCACTGGCCGCCGTCCCAGTACCGCAGGTGGATGGCGCTCTCCGGGTCGTCGTACCAGCCGGGTTCGGGCATGCGCTTCCTCGCGGCGTCGGGGGACCTGCTCTCGCCCCGCAGGCTAGACGGCTCCGGCCCGGTGCCATCCGCAGCCCGGCCGGTTTCGAACCCTCACGTGCCCGACGTGGTCCCCTCGTCCGGCAACCGGGCCGGCGTGCGGCTTCGGGAGGGACCTCCTTCGACACCGATGGCAACGTGCCACAGGAGACGACACCATGCTCTGGAACCTCGAGAACGCCGTCTCGTTCTCCCCGCTCCAGTTCGACCTCATCTCGAACGTCCTGACGATCGGCTACGCCGCGCACTTCGCCGGCCTCGCCTACTTCATCCTCAGCCGCAAGAACGTCGCCCCGCGGTACCGCGCGATGACGAGCATGTCCGTCGTGGTCATGCTGTCCGCCGCGCTGCTGCTGCTGCGGCTCGACCTCAGCTTCGGCGAGGCGTTCGTCTACGACCCGCAGACGCAGATGTACGTGCTGGGTGAGGCGACCTACTCGCACGGCTACCGCTACCTGAACTGGCTCATCGACGTGCCGCTGCTGCTCACCCAGTCGTTCTTCGTGCTCAACATCGCGAAGCGCGACCTGTGGGGCTACCGCTTCAAGCTCGGTGGTGCCGGTGCGCTGATGGTCGTGCTCGGCTACGTCGGCCAGTTCTACGAGGTCGTCGACCCGCTCGGCGCGCTGCTGTGGTGGGGCATCGCCGCGACCATCCCGTTCATCTACTTCACGGCGATCTTCTGGCGGCTCACCGGTGAGTCGCTCAGCTACCTGCCCGGGCAGGCCGCGACGACGATGCGGCAGATCCGCTACCTGTTCCTGTTCTCCTGGAACCTGTACATCGTCGCCTACGTCGTGCCGATGCTCGGCGACTTCGGGCAGACGGCGGAGGCCGCGGTCACCCGCACCTACCTGTTCACGATCGCCGACGTGCTGTCGAAGATCATCTACGGGATCCTCCTCGGCAAGGTCGCGACGGCCCGCTCCGTCGCGGAGGGCTTCGAGGTGGACGGCTACGAGTGGCTCAAGGACGACGAGCTGAAGGGCTGACGCCCGCACTCCCCCCGCGGAGCCCCGGTCCGGCACGTGCGGGCCGGGGCTCCGTCGTGCGGTGGGGCACTACCGTCCTCCTCGCGCCGCACCGACGGCGTCCGGTCGACGGGCTGCGAGGGCACGGTGGACACGACGGTGGACACGACGGCGGCGGCCTACGAGGACCTCCAGTACGAGAACCTCGCGTTCCGCGCGACCCATCCGGACTGGCTGGGGACCGTCGGCCGCCTGTTCGGCATGGATCCGGCCCCCGCGGACCGCTGCCGCGTCCTCGAGCTCGGCTGCGGGCCGGGCGGCAACCTCGTGCCGCTCGCCGAGCTGCTGCCCGGCAGCGAGTTCGTCGGCGTCGACCTGTCCGCGTCGCAGATCGCCCGTGCCCGCGCCGACGCGGCTGCGGTCGGCGCGAGCAACCTCCGCTTCGAGGCGCTCGACATCCGCGACGTGCCCGACTGGGGCCCGTTCGACTACGTCGTCTGCCACGGCGTGTTCTCGTGGGTGCCCGACGACGTGCGCCGCCGCATCCTCACCCTCGCCGGCGAGCAGCTCGCTCCGCAGGGCATCGCCTACGTGTCCTACAACACGTTGCCCGGCTGGCATGCGCGCGGCATGCTGCGCGCCATCCTGCGCCGGGTCGTCCCCGAAGGACCGCCGGAGGAGATGGCCCGCGCCGCCCGGGCGTTCCTCACGATCCTGCGGACCCGCAGCCCCGAGGAGCTGCCGCTGGGGACGTGGCTGCGCAGCGAGCTCGCGCTGCTCGATGCGCTGTCGGACCGCTACCTCTACTTCGAGTACCTCGTCGACGAGAACGAGCCGCTGTACTTCGACGAGTTCCTCGGGCTCGCGGCCGACGCGGGGCTGCAGCACCTCGGCGACGCCGACGTCGCCAGCATGCTGCCGTCGCAGCTCGGCGAGGAGGGCGAACGGTTCGTCGACGCGATCACGCGCACGCAGCTCGAGCAGGAGCAGCTGCTCGACTACCTGACGATCCGCCTGTTCCGCCGCACGCTGCTGTGCCGCGAGGACGTCACGCTCGAGCGCGAGATCGACCACCGCGTGCTCGCCGGCGGCTGGATCGGCGCGGACCTGACCTGCGACCCGGCACCGACCGACGACACGCTGCGCGACGGCACCGAGCTCGTGTTCACCGACCCCGACGGGCTGCGCATCACCGCCGACGACGCGACGTCGAAGGCGCTGCTCGCGACGCTCGCCACCGCGCGGCCCGCCGGCGTGCCCGTCGACGACGCGGTCGACACCGTCGCCGCACGGCTGGGACGGCCCGCCGACGCGACGCTCGCCGACGAGGTGACCGCCCGGGCGATGCGCATCCTCCTGCAGGGCCGGCTCGACGCCGGCCGCTGGCGGCGGCCGGTCACCGGCACGGTGCCGCCACGGCCCACGACGACCCGGCTGGCCCGCCACCAGGCGGCCGCCGGCCAGAGCACCGTCGTCACCGCCCGCCACGAGCATCGCAGCGTCGATGCGCTCGACCGGGTGCTGCTCGCGGCGCTCGACGGCAGCCGTGACGTCGACGCGCTCGTCGACGTCGTGCGCGCCGCGGACGTCGACGGGACGGGAACGGGCGAGGACGTGGCGGCGCTGCACGCGCTGGTCGTCGAGCGGCTCGCGGCGCTGGCCGCGTCAGGCCTCGTGCTCGCCGAGGACGCCGGCTGACACGCCGGCGGCGGCCGCACCGTCGTCGCCGAGCAGGTCGGCGACGGTCGTGTCGCCGTGGAGGACGAACCGGCCCGAGGGCGTCTCCGCGCCCTCCAGCCACATGTCGTCGGTCACGGGCACCGGCTCGGCCAGCGTCGCCGAGCGGATGCGGAACGTCGGCCGGACCGGCAGGCGCCCCTCGGACGGGTCGATGCTCACGATCGCGTCGCCCTCGGGGGCGAACCCCTCGACCTCGACGCGGCCGACGATGCGCCGCTCACCGCCCTCCTCACGGGGGATGGTGACGAGGACCTGCTGCTGCCGGTCGAACGCGGTGATGAACCGCGGGTCGAGGCCGCGCTCGTCGAAGTCGGCGCCCCACTGGGCGCGGCCGACCTCGAGGAGCGAGCGCCACAGCGCCCCCTCGCGGGCGCGCCGGGCGCGGCGCGCGCTCCGCGACTCGCGCGGGGTGCGGCGACGGGCGGCGCGGCGTGCGGCGCGACGCTCCTTGCGGGTCGCGTCCGGGCCGGGCCGGTGGTGCGGCAGCGGCTGACGAACCGTCGGCGCAGCGGCGGCGTCGGGCGGGCCGACCTCCGGGGCGGGCGTCGAGCCGGTCAGCGGCGGTCGGTCGGTGACCGTCGCACCCCGCGACGTCGCCGAGGCCTCGGCGGCCGGTGCGGCCGCAGCGTCCGGGGCGTCCGGGGCGTCCGGCGCGTCCGGCGCATCCGGCGATCCGCCCTTCGCAGCCCCGCCCTTCGCCGCTCCACCCTTGGGCAGCAGCATGCGCAGCAGCCGGTTGGACCGCAGCCGCCGCCAGCCCCGCACCAGCGGGTTGCGGGACACCTGGGAGCGCACCGCGGTGCGCGGGTCGCGCATCCGCGGGGTCCGGGGCATGCGGGGCGGACGCGGCGTGCGACCGCCACCCGGGATGCGCGGCATCCCCCCACCGAGCGACATGCGCGTCCTCCTCGCCGTCAGGGACCGTAGCCGGTGCCGCCGGTCACCGGTCGGCCAGGCAGAACGTGCGCCCGTCGATCACGGTGAAGGCGAGGGGTTCCCCCTCGCCCAGCAGCTCGCACCGTTCGGCGTCGTCGACCTCCGCGACGACGTCACCGTCGTTCACGGCGCTGCACCGCTGCGGGCGCACCCGCCCGCCGTCGTCGACGACGAAGCACGAGCCGACCTCCAGCAGCACCGGCGCCGGCGGCTCCGCGGTCGGCACGAGACTGCCGACGAGCCCGCTCGTGACGGCGAGCACGACCAGCAGCGCCGCACCGATGACACCGAGGACGACCGGGAGCCACACGCCGCGCAGCAGCCGGTCCCCCGTCGACGCAGCGGCCGGAGTGTCGGACGGGTCCGTGCCGGGCGGCGTGGACGGCAGCGCCGCGTCCGACGCCGCGCCCGCGGCCGCGTCGGCGGGCGGTGGCGCCTCCGGGGGGACGCCGCGCCCCCGGTACTGCGCATGCCGGCCGGGTGCGTCGGCGACCTCGGGCCGCTCCGCCTCCGTCCACGTCGCCGTCGGCGACGACGCGCGCGCCCGGGCCTCCCGCTCGGCCGCCCGGCTGCGGTAGGGGGTGCCGGGACGGGTCACCGGCGGCGCACCCGCCGGCCGCGGTCCGACCACGTCGTCGAGGGTGAGGTTGGCGCGCACGCCGGTGCGGCACCAGCGCGACAGCAGGTCGGCGCCGTGGGCGACCACCGGGTCGGTGGAGCGGCGCATCCGCCGCAGCGGCTCGCTCGACTCCGGCTCGAACAGGTCCTGCTGGGTCAGCACCAGGTTCTCGCCCCGGTGGTGGCCCCACAGGCCCGGGTCGGTGACCAGCGCCCGCAGCGACGTGTGGATCAGCAGCGCCGCGAACGTGTCGACGAAGCGGGACGAGAACCCGTCCTCGATGCGCTGCGGATGCTGGAAGTTGGGGTGGCCGACCTCGGCGGGGGCGGCGGTGAGCGGCCGGCCGCTCACCGGGTCGAACAGCAGCACCCCGTCGAAGTCGATCAGCCGGATCCGGTCGTCGCCGGTGATGAGCACGTTGCCGTGCTGCAGGTCGCCGTGGGCGACGCCGGCGGCGAACACGGCCCGGCACGCGTCGACCCAGTCGTCGGCGAGCTGCGCGAGCCGCTCCGGCCGGTGGACGTGGTCCCCGACCCACCGGTGCAGCGGGTCGCCCGCGACCCACGGCATCAGCACGACCGGCCACACCGCGCCGGCGGCGGCGAGCGCCGACGGCCGCCAGCGGACGGGGACGAGCACGTCGGGCAGGTCCATCGCCTCGAGCCGCTGGTAGACGTCCGCACCGCGGTGCGGTGCGGACGTGAAGCAGCGCAGCGCCGTGCGACCCTGTGCCCCGTCCGCGTCGAACACGATGGCGTTCTGCCCCGTCGCCGCCGCCGGGAGCCCCATCAGCCCGGGGCGCAGGCGCAGGGCGGCGAGCTCCGGGTCGCGGAACACGCTCGCAGGGTCCTGCACCGCGGCGACGTAGTCGGTCGCCGTCGGCCACGGGCGTCCCAGCGGCCCGGCGCCGCTCACGCCGTCACCCCCGCGCCGTCGGCGAGCCGCACCCGCACGAGGGTCATGTCGTCACGCTCGGCGAGGCCCGCCCGCAGCCCGGCGGCGACGAGGGCGGCGAACCCCGCCCGGTCGAGCCGTCCGACGTGCTCCCACACCGGCCGGTCAGGGCCGTCGAGGCGCAGCAGCAGCACCGCGAGCGCGTCGGTCGCGAGCAGGAGCACGTCGTCGGCGGCGAGCGCGCCCGCAGCGACGACCGGCGGGGGCGCCGGCGCGTCCGGGAGGGAGGTGAGCAGGTCGGGCCGTGACGTGAACGCATCCGGGTCGTGGAGAGGGGTGGCGGCGAGCAGCCGGCCGGCACGCACGTGGAAGGCGCACACGTCACCGACGGCATGGCTGCGCCACGTCGGCTGCGGACCGTCGAGGTCGGCGAGGGCCAGCCCGAGGAACGCGGCGTGCGCGCCGCGCGCCGCCGCCGCCTGCGCGAACCACGGCCGGGCCTGCGCGTCGCCCTCCGCGGCGTCGAACGCCGCCCGGGCGGTGTCCAGCCAGCCGGCCTCCCACCCCTCCGCATCGCCGGCGGCGCCGGCCGGGGCGGGGCCGTGCTCGACCCAGGCGGCGGCGAGTGCGGCCGCCCAGTCGCCGGCCCGCCAGGCGCTCGACGCCCCGTCGGCGAGTGCGACGCGTCCGGCGGCGACCTCCACGGCGTAGGCGTCCTCCGACGGGTCGCTCGCGGTGCGCGCGAGGCCGTAGGCGTGGACGACGGGGCGCAGGCTCATGCGTCGGGCGGACCGGCGGCGGCACCGTCCCCGGCAGGGTCGGCGGTGTCGTCCACGGCCTGGTCGACGGGCGGAGCGGTGTGCACCGTCGCCGTGCCGATGCGCAGGAACGACACGATGGCGGACACGTCGGCGTTGTGGACGAACCCGCGGGCGCCGACGGTGACGTCGTAGCCGGCGGTCGCCGCCGCGTCGACCATGAACGGCGGCAGCTCGCTCGACATCGCGTGCAGCGCCTTCGCCTCGTCGGACGGCAGCGGGTCGGGGTCGGTGGGGAACGCGATCGTGCCGCCGGCCTCCGTCGCGATCGACGCGTTGAACAGCAGCAGCCGCCCGTCGGTCGTCGCGAGCTCCGTCAGCCGCTCCGCCCAGCGTGCCGGGTCGCCGTCGTTCGCCACCCCGTCGGTCATGTTGATGACGACCGGCGGGAACGAGTGCGGGTGCGCCTCGATCCACTCGGCGCAGATCGTGCCGGCGAGGTCGAGGGCCTCGCACATCGGCGTCGAGCCGATCGCGACCGGCTCGACCCAGACGGGCCGGCGTGCACCACCGGACGCGTCACCGTCCTCGGCGAGGCGCAGCGGCTGCTCCGCGAGCTCCACGGCGGAGACGACCTGACGGCCGGCGAGCTCCCCACCGAACGCGGGGCCGACCTGGTCGCGGATCGCGTAGCCGATGACGCCCACGTCGTAGTAGGGGCGCGGCCCCTCGTCGGCGTCCTTCACGCAGCGCAGGACGAGCTCGAACAGCAGCCCGTTCACCGCGTCGGCGACGGCCTCGGCACGGGTGCGGTGGTCCCCACCCATCGTGGCGCTCATCGAGCCCGACTGGTCGATGAGCAGCAGCACGAGCGACGGATGCTCCCGGTCGATACGGCGGTCGTAGCTCACGGCCCCTCCTCCCCCACCGGCGCGTCGTCCTCCGGCGGCAGCGCGGCGGTCGGCCGGACCGCCCCACCCGTCGTCACGATCGGCGGCTCCTCCGCCGTCGCGTCGGTGCCGCCGGCGGCGAGCACCATGTCGATCCTGCTGTCGTGCGTCGCAGCAGCGGGCGCCACGTCCGCCGGCACGTCCGACGGCACGTCCGGCGCCGCGACGGGCGGTGCGGCGGGCGGAGCGGCGTCAGCGCCGGTGCGCGCCGCATGCAGTTGCTGCCGGGCGGTGCGCAGCGCCGCTTCGGCCTCCGCACGGCGGGCCTGCTGCGCGGCCAGCTCCTGCTCGGCCGCCTCGATCTCGGCGCGCAGCCGGGCCAGCCGCTCCTCGGCCCGGTCCGCCTCCGCCTCCGCGGCCGCTGCGGCCGCCTCGTGCGCCTCCCGCTCCAGGCGTGCGGGAGCGAGCGTCGCCTCCGCCCGTGCGAGCTCGGCGCGCACCTCGGCGACCCGCGCCTCGAGCGTGGCGAGCTCCGCACGCACCTCGGCGACCCGGTCGGCGACGCGGGCGACGGCGGGCGGCTCGGCCGCACGCAGGCGCAGCACGAGCGCGCCGATCAGCAGGGCGACGGCGGCGAGGGCGGCGGGCCCGATCCCCCCGAGCGCGTCCACGGTCAGCCGACCTCGACCTCGGCGAGGTACAGGACCGCGCCCTCGTCGTCGTCCGGCTTCGCGGCGGTCACCTGCGGGTACTCCTCCGGCTCGACCGTGCGCACGTTGATCGTGCCCTGCGGCGCGTACCCGTTGGAGCCGACCGCGTCGGCGAGCGCGTCCTCGAGGTGCTCGCGCACCGCGTCCTCGCCCTGCGCGACCAGGTCCGAGGCGACCCAGCGCAGCACGGCCATCGATTCCGTCCTCATCGTGCCTCCGTTCGTGTCGTCGTGCGTCGTGTGGTGCGGATCGTGCAGGTCGGATGGTCAGCGGCCGGGTGCCCCCAGCCGGCGCAGCGCCGTCGGGGCGGCCTCGGCGTGGCCGCTGGCGGCGGCCCGGCGGAACAGGGTGCGGGCCTCACGCGGCCGCTGCCGGCGCTCGAGCATCAGCCCGAGGGCGAGGGCGGCGACGGGGGACGCGTCCGGATGGCCGGCGTCGGCCGCGGTGCGGTACCACGACTCGGCCTCCGCCCACCGCTTGGCCCGCTCGAGCAGCGTCGCGAGGTTCAGCGCTGCCATCGGTGCTGCGTCCGGATGCGGGCCGGCCGCGACGTCGCGGTAGGCGGCGAGCGCTCCGTCGACGTCGCCGGACCGTTCGGTGAGCCACGCGAGGTTGAACGCGGCCGGGGCGGAGTGGACCGGGTCGGCCGCCGCGACCGCGCTGCGGTACGCGGCCCGGGCCGGCTCGAGGTCCTCGGCGGTCTCGAGGATGCCGCCGAGCAGGAACGCACCGTGGGTGGACAGCGTGCCGTGCCCGCCGGTCGCGACCGCGTGGTAGTCGTCGGCGGCGGTCGCCGAGCCCTGACGATCACGGACCACGCCGCGGACGAGCCGCGCCTCCGCCGCGAGCGTGGCGTCGGGCCCGTCGACGACCGTCGTCAGCGCGTCGACGGCGAGCCCGGGCCGCTCGGAGGCCGCGAGGTGGCGGCCGACGAGCAGCCGCTCCACCGGGTCGGCGTCGTCGAGCAGCACGGCGAGCAGGTCGGCGGTGAGCACCGCCGGGTCGGCGACGCAGCGGGCGACGAGCGTCGCCGGGGCGCGCACCGTCACCGGCAGCCCCGCGGCGTCCAGCCGGTCGAAGTGCAGCAGCGGCGGGTCGGAGCGGTCCGCGGCGAGCGCGGCGCCGAGCAGGCCGGCGGGTGCGACGTCGTCGACCTCGCCGCCGGTGAGCAGCGTCGCGACCCGCGCGGCGACGGTGAGGGGCACGTCGGGCAGGCGGCCGGCCGCCCGCGCGTAGGCGGCGGCCTCGGCGAGGTCGGCGAGCAGCGGGGCGGTGTCGACGGCGGCGAGCAGCGGCACGTCGAGGTCGGGGTCGTGGGTGCCGGCCGCGGCCAGCCGGTCCCCACCGACGGGCACGACGAGCCCGTCGAGCCAGCGTCCGGCGTCGTCGACGATCGAGGCGTCGTGCTCGCAGGCGCCGACGACGAGGACGAGGACGGCGCCGGGCGCGGCGGCGGTGAGCCGTGCCAGCGTGGTCGCGTCGAGGCCGCGGCGCAGGTGCAGCTCCGCGTCGGGGACGAGCACGACCCGGGCGCGCGTCAGCGGGGCGGGGTCGGCGGCGAGCGTCGCGAACGGCCCACCGTCGACGGCGTGCGGGGCGGGGCGGGGGGCGGGGAGACGGTGGACGGGCAGGTCGCCACGCAGGCGTCGCAGCTCGGCGAGCGCCGCGTGCAGGACCGCGGGTGCCGGTCCGGGGACGGCGAGCACCCCGCCGTCGGCGACGGTGGCCACGGCGGCGGTAAGCGTCGCGGCGTCGTCGACGTCCAGGGCGGCGGGCGACGCCGGCAGCAGGTCGGCCAGCGCGACCGGCCCGAGCAGCGGGCCGTCGGCCGGTGCGGTCACGTCAGGATGGGGGCGGAGGGTGAGCGGCGGCACCGACGGCGCGGACGGGCCGGAGGTGGGCTCGGAGGTCGGCACGGAGGTCGGCGCGGACGTGTCGGGTGGGGCCGGCGCAGGGCTGGTGGCGGCGGGTGCGGGGTGCGCTGCGTCGTGGGTGGCGGACGGTGCGGGCGCGGCCACCGGCGCCGGGGCGGGCCGCGTCCGGCCGCGTCGGCGCTGCACCGCGAGGACGACGGCGGTCGCCAGGACGGCGCCGACGAACAGCCCGAGCAGCGCGACGGCGGTGGGGCTCACGGGCTCACGACCCTGCGGGACGCCCGGCGTCCGTCGGGCCCGGACGCCGCGGCGGGCGCAGGAGCGCCGGACGCCGCACCGTCGCCCGTCGGCGTCGCCGCGGACGGGCCGGGGGCGGACGAGTCGGGTGCGGGCGGCACGTCCGCGGCCGGGTCGCGCAGCAGGCCGGCGTACGGGCCGAACTCGCCGTCGGGCAGGAACCGGCCGAGCTTGCGGTGCTCGGCGAGCACACCGCGGACGAGGTGGCGCATGCCGACGGCGGCGTCCTCCTCCGCGGCGAGGTAGGCGGCGGTCAGCACGGCGTTGTGGATCTCCGCCCCGGACATGCGGAACCGGTCGGCGAGGAACGCGAGGTCGAGGTCGTCCGCCTGCGGGAGGCTCGGCAGCAGCTTCGCCCGCCACAGCAGCTCGCGCTGCGGACGGTCCGGGGCGGGGAAGTCGACGATCGCGTCGAGCCGGCGGATGAACGCCTCGTCGAGGTTCGACGCGAGGTTGGTGGTGAGGATGGCGACGCCGTCGAACGCCTCCATGCGCTGCAGCAGGTAGGCGACCTCGACGTTGGCGTGCCGGTCCTTCGCGTCGCTGACGCCGGAGCGCTTCCCGAACAGCGCGTCGGCCTCGTCGAACAGCAGCACACCGTTGACCCGGTCGGCCTCGGTGAAGATCCGCTCGAGGTTCTTCGCGGTCTCGCCGATGTACTTGTCGACGACGGTGGACAGGTCGATGACGTACAGGTCGAGGCCGAGCTCGCCGGCGATGACCTCCGCCGACATCGTCTTGCCGGTGCCCGAGTCCCCGGCGAACAGCGCGGTGACGCCGCGCCCGCGGGTGACGCTCGCCCCGACCCCCCAGTCGTCGAGGACCCGGTCGCGGTGACGCCAGCGGACGGTGAGCTGGCGCAGCTGCTCCGCGGCGTCGTCGGACAGCACGAGATCGGCGAAGCGGGCGCGCGGCTCGATGCGGGTCGCGAGCCGCTCGAGCCCCGCGGCGTTCTGCGAGCGCGCGCCCCGCTGCAGGTCGGCGGCGACGATGGGCCGGCCCTCCATCGCGGCCTGCTGGCGTGCGGCCCGGGCGGCGCGGTCGACCTGCTCGGGGGTGAGGCGGAACAGGCCGATCGCGGCGGCAGCGTCGACGTCGCCGAGCTCGTCACCGAGCCGTTCGGCGACCGCACCGGCGGTGCGGCCGGGCACGACCCGGTCCGCGTCGAGCAGGGCGGGGACGGCGCGTGACCAGGCGGGGTCCCAGCCGCGCCGCCCGTGGAGGACGACGACGCCCGGCGCCTCGGCGAAGGCGCGCACGGCGGCGCTGCCCCGGTCGGCGAGCGCCTCGACGGGACCGACGACGAGGCCCGCACCGACGAGGCGCGCCTCACGGTGCGCGGCGGTGGCGACCTCGGCGACGTCGTCGCCCGGGTCGAGCCGGTCCAGGTCGAGGGCGAGCACGCCGGCGCCGACGGCCGCGAGGCCCGCGGCCGCCTGCGACGCGGCACCGGCCCCCTGCTGGTCGCGCACGTACAGGGTGCGCACCCCCTCGCCGACAGCGCGGGCGACGAGGTCGGCGGCGGCGCCGGGCGTCGGCGGTGCGCCGATGCGCAGCGCGGCGACCTGCGGGTCCGTCACGTCGTCGCCGAGCAGGTGCGCGACGACCCGGTCGGGGACGGCGAGCTCCTGGGTGAGCAGCGGCCGGTGGATGCCGTCCAGCTCGACGAGACCGCCCGCGACGAGCGGTCGGGACGCACCGAGGCGGGCGCGCCCGTCCGCGGCGGTCGGGGGCACCCCGCACAGCCGCAGGGCGAGGCCGACGGTCGCCTGGCGGCGGAGCACGTCGTCGTTGAGGAACGCGTAGAACGCCTCGAAGCGCGGGTCGAGCGCCGGGGCGAGCGCGACGAGCAGCAGCTCCTCGTCGAGCGGGTCGAGGCCGAAGATGCGGGCGAGGCGGGTGAGGCGCACGAGCGTCCCGGCGGCGAGCGCCTCGTCGGCCTCGGCGGCCAGCCGGGCGAGGGTGCGTTCCATCGCCCGGTCGGTCGCGACCGGCTCGGCGGGACCCTGGCGGGCCAGCCGGTCGATCTGCTCGGGGGAGAGGGCCAGCCCCCCCGCGGCGGTGCGGCCGCCGCCGGCGGCGCGGCGCGCGTCGTACTCGGCCTTCACCCGGGCCTCGACGACACGCAGGCGACCGAGCAGGTGGCGGGTGGAGAAGCCGTCACGGTCCTCGAGCACGCGCGGCGACGAGGGCACGTCAGCAGGGCCGCTGTCGCGTCCTCCGCGGGGGATGCGCATGTTCAGGACCTGTCGACGGCCGTGTCACGACGGCGCCCGGCACCGGATCGAGGGTCGCACGGCAGCACTCGCATCGCGGCCTCGGCAGTCTAGGGATGCGGGACGGCGGCCTCGGGCTCCTCGTCGAGGACGAGGTCGTGGCCGGGCGGCAGCTCGAGGGCGTCCATGCGGGCTCCGGTGGTCAGGCGCGGTCGATGCCGTGCTCCGTGTCGAACCGTTCGAGGGTGCGGCGCAGCGTCGCACGCCGGTCGGCGGTCACCGCATGGTCACCGCCGAGCTCGGCGTATCCGGCGAGGTAGGCGCGGACCGCGTCGGCGAGGAGCGCGGCCCCCACCGGCATCGCCCCGCCGCGGGTCGACGAGGGGGGCCGGTCCACGGCGATCTCGTTGCCGTCCGCGTCGAGCATCACCCCGTCCGCAGCGCGCTCCGGGCCGGCGGTCCCGGCGGCGGGGGCGCTGGCGGGTGCGGTGGCCGGGTCGACCGGAGGGCGGGCGCCGACCCGGCCGGGTTCATCGGCCAGGCTGCGGACCCGCACGCGCTCCTCCCCCGCCCCGTCGACGTCGAGGACGGCGTCACCGTCCGCGGTCCGGCCGCGCACGACCCGGCGGGGCCGGCGCACCGACGTCTCGCGGGCGCGTGCCGGCCGGTCCTCGGCCTCCTGGGCGGCGAGCTCCTC
>CAJXTG010000023.1 GCA_913060655.1 uncultured Nitriliruptoraceae bacterium
TCGATGCGGACCTCCCAGTCGGGGAACTCGGCCCGCAGCCACTCCAGCGCCGGCTGCTCGGTGGCCGCACCGGCGGCCCGGTCCGCACCGCGCTCGAGGGTGGCGCTCTGCTGCTCGCTCATCCGCATCTCCGTCCGTCGTCGTCCACGGGGTTCGCCGCAGGGAACCGCATGGACGGCTCAGGAGGGTACGACCTGCGGTGCGGAGGCTCAGGGAGGCCGTGCCGTCCGGCCGGTCAGTGCCCGCTGGCACCGAGGACGCGGGGGGCGGCGCCCGGGGGGAACCACGGGGCGCGCAGCCGCGGCATCGCGACGTGCATGACGGGCCCGACGGAGAACGCGAAGTACAGGGTGCCCACGCCCACCGTCCCGCCGAGCAGCCAGCCGCCGAGCAGGGCCGACAGCTCGATCGCGGTGCGCGCGAGCGCGATGGGCACCCCGCGCTGCTCCAGCCCCGTCATCACGCCGTCGCGCGGTCCGGTCCCGATGCCCGCCCCGATGTACAGCGCGACGCCGACGCCGAACACGAGCGGCCCGGTCAGCAGCAGCAGCCACCGCACCCAGGCGTCCTCCGGCGTGGTCGTGGCACCGAGGAACACGTCGAGCATGGTGCCGATCATCAGCACGTTGATGACGGTGCCGACGCCGGGGCGCTGCCGGAGGGGGAACCACAGGAGCAGCACGACCGCGCCGACGAGGATCGTCGCCACGCCGACGCTGATGCCCGTCGCGACGGCGAGCCCCTGGTGGAGCACGTCCCACGGTCCGAGCCCGAGCTCCGCCCGGATCATCATCGCGACACCGGCGGCGCACACGACCAGCCCGCCGAGCAGGCGGGGCATGGTCCGGAGCAGGCTGACCGACGCGGCCGCCGCAGGGGGAGGGGGAGACACGACGAGGACGCTAGCGCTCCCGCCGAGGGCCTAGGGTCACCCGGGCGACCGCCATCCGGGCGGTGCGCGGCGGACAGGGACGGGGATGACCGTGACCGGAGCTGCGACGGCGGGGCCTCGAGCACGGCGTGACCTGCGGCCGCTCGTCGACGCCGCCGTCGACAGCGGGCGGGTGCCCGACATCGTCCTGCGCGGCGCGATCCGCGCGCTGCTGCGTGGCCGGCGGAGCCGGCCCGGACCCGACGTGGACGTGCTGGCGAGCGGGCTGTGGTCGGGTCCGGTCACCGTGGCGACCGACGCGGCGAACCTGCAGCACTACGAGGTCCCCGCCGCCTTCTTCCGGCTGATCCTCGGGCCGCGCCTGAAGTACTCGGCGGCCTGGTGGCCGGAGGGCGTCGACACCCTCGCGGCGGCGGAGGAGGCGATGCTCGCGCTGACGTGCGCGCGTGCCGGCATCGCCGACGGGCAGGACGTCCTCGAGCTCGGCTGCGGGTGGGGCTCGCTGACCCTGTGGATGGCGGAGCAGTATCCGGGCGCACGCATCGTCGCCGTCTCCAACTCGACGACGCAGCGGGAGCACATCCGTGCGCGCGCGAGCGAGCGGGGCCTCCGCAACGTCACGGTGCTGACCGCCGACGTCGCGGAGCTCGGGGTCGGTGCGCATCCGGACGTCGTCGGCCCGGACCGTTTCGACCGGGTCGTCAGCGTCGAGATGTTCGAGCACGTGCGGGACCACCGCGAGCTCGGACGGCGCATCGCCCGCTGGCTGCGACCCGGCGGCGAGCTGTTCGTGCACGTGTTCGCGCACCGCACCACTCCCTACCTGTTCGACGTCGGGGGGACGGGCGACTGGATGGCACGCCACTTCTTCACCGGCGGCATGATGCCGTCGGAGGACTGGATCCCCGCCGCGGTCGACGCCCTCGACCACGTGCAGACCTGGCGGTTCGACGGCCGCCACTACACCCGCACCCTGGCGGCGTGGCGCGCCCGGCTGGAGCGTCGGCGGGCGGCGACGCTGCAGGTCCTCGCGACCGGCACGACCGCGGCCGAGGCGGAGCGGCGCTGGCACCGGTGGCGCACGTTCCTCATCGCCTGCGAGGAACTGTTCGCGGCGCGCCGGGGGACCGAGTGGGGGGTCGTGCACCACCGGCTGCGACGGCCGGCGGACGACTGACCTCAGGCCGCCGTGCGGCTGCGGCGCATCCGGCTGACCCACCACAGGACGTAGGTGCCGCCGGCGAGCGCGGCGAACAGGTGCCACTGGACCGCGTAGGACAGGTGGCTGCCCTCGTCGAGGTCGGCCGGTCCGGGGGCGGCGGGGAGCGTGGTGGCGTCGGCGCCGGGCAGCGCGTCCATCCGCAGCACGACCGGGAGGAGCGCGCCCGACATCTGCCGGTCGAGACGGGTCGTGTCGGGGTGGAACACCCGGGCGAGCACACCGTCGGCCGGGTCGCGCGCACCGAACGTCGGCTGGTCGACGCTCCGCTCCAGCACCCCCGACACCCGCACCCGCCCTGACGGCGGTGGCGCGTCGGTCACCGGGGGCGTGTCCATCGTCGTCGGCACCCAGCCGCGGCGGACGAGCAGGGTGCGGCCGTCCCCCAGGTCGAGCGGGGTGAGCACGTCGAGCCCCTGCAGGCCCCGCTGCACCCGGTTGCGCTGCAGGACCTCCTCCTCGGGTCGGAACGTGCCGACGACCTCGACGCGCCGGTACTCGAGCGCCTCGGGGTCGACGCCGACGTCGGCGAGCAGGACGTCCAGCGCGACCGGCGCGGCGGCGGCCCGCTCGGCGAGCAGCGCGTTGGTCGTGCGCACCTCGTCGAGGCGCTGCAGCTGCCACTGGCCGAGCGCGACGAGCACCGCGACGACGACGGTGACGAGCACGTGCCCGGCGACCGCGCGCGGACGGAGGAGGGCGCGCAGCGGACGCGTGGCGGGCCCGGCGGGGCTCACGCGCCGACGGCCGTCCGCACGTCCGGCGCCCCCAGCCGGGCGGCGTCCGCGCTGAGGTCGTCCGCCTGCTCCTGGGACTCGCGCTCGGCGGCGACGCGCCCCTCGTAGTGCTCGACCTCGCGGGTGACGCGGGCCGCGTCCCAGCCGAGGACGGGGGCCATCAGCTCGGCGACGGGTCGGGCCGCGCTGACACCGCGGTCGAACGTCTCGATGGAGATGCGGGTGCGGCGGGTCAGCACGTCGTCGAGGTGCAGCGCCCCCTCGTGGCTGGCGGCGTAGACCGCTTCGACCTTCAGATGGTCCTCCGCCCCCGGGATCGGCTCCCCGAGCGTCGGGTCGGCGGCGACGAGCGCGAGCAGCTCCTCGGTGAGGGCGCCGTAGCGGCCCAGCAGGTGCTCGATGCGCACGACGTGCAGGCCGCTCGACGCGGCGAGCTCGTGACGGCGGTTGCGCAGCGCGAAGTAGCCGACGGCGCCGACCAGCGGCGTGCGGTCCGTCACGCTGTCGGGCACGCGGCCCGGCAGCGTCCGCGCCGCCAGGTCCACGGCATCCTCGGCCATGACCCGGTAGGTCGTGTACTTGCCGCCGGCGATGGTGACGAGCCCGGGCGCCGTCGTCGCCACGGCGTGCTCGCGCGACAGCGTCGACGTCGCGTCGGACTCGCCCGACAGCAGCGGGCGCAGCCCGGCGTACACGCCCTCGACGTCCTCCCGCGACAGCGGGTGGCGCAGCACCCGGTTGACCTGCTCCAGCAGGTAGTCGATGTCGGTGGAGGAGGCCGCCGGGTGCGCGAGGTCGAGGTCCCAGTCGGTGTCGGTCGTCCCCACGATCCAGTGCCGGCCCCACGGGATGACGAACAGCACGGAGGTGGCGGTGCGCAGGATCAGGCCGGAGTCGCCGATGATGCGGTCACGCGGCACGACCAGGTGGATGCCCTTCGACGCGCGGACGCTGATGCGTCCACGGCCGACCAGTTCCTGCAGCTCGTCGGTCCACACGCCGGTGGCGTTGATGACCTGCTGGGCGCGCACGGTCAGGGTCGTGCCGCCCTCGAGGTCGGTGACCTCCGCGCCGACGACCCGCTCGCCCTCGCGGACGAACCCCGTCACGCGGGCGGAGGTGACCACGTCGGCCCCGTAGCTGGCGGCGGTCCGGCCGATCTCCATCGTGTGGCGGGCGTCATCGATCTGCGCGTCGTAGTAGCGGATGGCACCGCGGAGCGCGTCGGCGCGGAGGGCGGGGACGAGCCGGAGCGCCCCGGTGCGCGTCAGGTGCCGGTGGGCCGGCAGGTTGCGGGACCCGCCGAGCGTGTCGTACAGCGCGATGCCGGCGCCGACGTAGGCCCGCTCCCACGGTGCCCCGGTGAGCGGGTAGAGGAAGGAGACGGGGCGGGCGAGGTGCGGCGCGATGGTCGTCAGGTGCAGGTCGCGCTCGCGCAGCGCCTCCCGGACCAGACCGAAGTCGTACTGCTCGAGGTAGCGCAGCCCGCCGTGGAGCAGCTTCGAGGAGCGGCTGGACGTCCCCGACGACAGGTCGCGCTGCTCGACCAGGGCGGTGCGCAGCCCGCGGGTGACCGCGTCCAGAGCGATGCCGACGCCGGTGACCCCGCCGCCGATGACGAGCACGTCGTAGGTGCCCTCGCCGAGGCGGGCCACGGCCTCGCGGCGGTAGGTCGGGTCGAGCGCGACGGGTCGCACGGCGTCCTCCGGTCCGGGTGCCCCGAAGGTACGCCGTCAGCCCCCGAACGCGCGCACCAGGTCCCGCGCGGCGACGACGGCGACGCCCAGCAGGGTCGCGGCGAGCAGCAGCGTGCGTGCCGTGTCCGCCGTGGCCCCGTCGGCGCGCAGCCGCACGGCCGTCGCGGCCGCCGCCCCCCCGAGCAGCCCCCCGACGTGCCCGCCGACCGAGATGCTCGGGACGACGAAGGTGAGCACCAGGTTGAGCACGACGAGCGAGCCGACCATCGAGCCCTCACGGGACGCCCACGGGTCGATGCCGCGGCGCCGGAGCAGGACGAGGACCGCACCCATCAGGCCGAAGACGGCCCCGCTCGCCCCGACGGTGACGGTCAGGGGTCCGGCCCCGAGGAACCGGCCGAGGCCGCCGAGGGTCGCGAGCGGCGTCGCGGAGAACAGCCACGCGAGCCCGACGACGCCGAGCCCGCCCCCGGCGGTCCCGCCGGCCACGAGGCCGAGGAACGGGCCGGTCCCGAGCCCGGGCTCGAGCAGCTGCCCGAGCTGCCACAGCAGCAGCCCGTTGAAGGCGAGGTGGATGAGCCCCCCGTGGAGCAGTGCGCTGGTGAGCAGCCGCCACCAGTCGCCCGTGCCGACCAGCACCGGGACGAGCCCCGCCGACCGGACGTCGAGGCCGACGGTCGGACCGGCGACGGCGACCAGCGCGATCGCGACGACCAGCGCGCGGGTCACCGGGGTCGCGGGCCGTTCGCCGAGGCGCCGCACCGGCGGCGCGGCGCGCGCGCAGTCGACGCACTGGTAGCCGACGGGCGCCTCGATGAGGTCGTCGGCGCACATCGGTCGCTCGCACCGGGCGCACGTCGTCACCGCCGCGCGGCCGGGGTGGCGTGCGCACTCGGGGGAGGACTCCACGCGCAGCCACCTTCCACTCCGGGCACCGTCGACCGACTACCGTGCGGGCTTCCGACCCCGGAGGATGCCATGGCGCTCGCGATCGGTGACGTCGCACCGGACTTCACGCTCAACGACCAGACCCGCACGCCGGTGACGCTGTCGGACTTCCGGGGGCGCAAGCACGTCCTCGTGGTGTTCTACCCGCTGGCCTTCTCCGGCGTGTGCACCGGCGAGCTGTGCGACCTGCGCGACGGCATCGACGGGTTCCGCTCCGACGAGGTCGAGACGCTCGCCGTGTCGGTCGACTCGAGCGCGGCGACGGCCGCCTTCGCGGCGAAGGAGGGCTACGACTTCCCGCTGCTGTCGGACTTCTGGCCGCACGGCGCCGTGGCCGACCAGTACGGCGTGTTCGACGCGGCGACGGGGCTGGCGCTGCGCGGCACGTTCCTCGTCGACAAGGACGGCATCGTCCGCTTCGCCGAGGTCAACGCGATCCCCGACGCGCGGGACCAGCAGCGCTGGCGTGAGGCGCTCGCCGGACTCGGCGTCGCGGGCTGAACGTGACGTTCCCGGAGGCGCTCAGCTACGACGACGTCCTGCTCCTCCCGGGGGCGTCGTCGGTGCTCCCGCGCGACGTGGACGTCCGGACGTCACTGCACCCGACCGTCGGGCTGGAGATGCCCATCCTGTCGGCGGCGATGGACCGGGTCACCGAGGCCGAGATGGCCGTCGCCATCGCCCGCCAGGGTGGGCTCGGCATCGTCCACAAGAACGCGACGATCGACCAGCAGGCGTCGATGGTCGAGACGGTCAAACGGTCCGAGTCCGGCTTCATCACCGACCCGGTGACCCTCGCACCCGACGACCCCGTCGAGCGTGCGCACGAGCTGATGGAGCGCTACCGGGTCGCCGGGTTCCCCGTCGTCGACGCCGACGGTCGCCTCGCCGGCATCATCACCAACCGGGACCTGCGACTCGGCGCGCCGCTGGACTCACCGGTCCGCGCCCACATGACCGCCGACGGGCTCGTCACCGGCGCGCGGGGGACGACGCTGGAGGACGCCCGTGACCTGATGCACGAGCACCGGGTGGAGAAGCTCCCGATCGTGGACGACGCCGGCGTCCTGCTCGGCATGTTCACCTTCAAGGACATCGAGAAGGTCCGCCGCTACCCGAGCTCCGCGAAGGACCCGCGGGGTCGGCTGCTGTGCGGCGCGGCGGTCGGCGCCAGCGCCGACGGGGAGGAGCGGGCCGCCGCGCTCGTCGCCGCCGGCGTCGACCTGCTCTCCATCGACTCCGCCCACGGGCACTCCCAGGCCGTGCTCGACTTCGCCCGACGGTTGAAGGACGCCCACCCGGACGTCGCGCTGATGGTCGGCAACGTCGCCACCGGCGACGGGGTGCGCGCCTGCGTCGACCACGGTGCGGACGTCGTCAAGGTCGGCGTCGGCCCCGGGTCGATCTGCACGACGCGGGTCGTGACCGGCGTCGGCGTGCCGCAGTTCACCGCCGTGCAGGAGGCCGCCACCGCCGGCCGGGCGCTCGGCGTGCCCGTCATCGCCGACGGGGGGCTGCGCAGCTCCGGCGACATCGTCAAGGCGCTCGCCATCGGCGCGTCGGCGGTCATGATCGGCAACCTGCTGGCCGGGACGGACGAGGCGCCCGGCGAGCTCGTGCTCGTCGGCGGCCGCCGGTACAAGGAGTACCGGGGGATGGGCTCGATCGACGCGATGCGTGACGGGTCGGCCGACCGGTACTTCCAGGGGGACCGCATCGGCGCGAAGGCCCAGGGGCCGTCCGGGGTGAAGCTCGTCCCCGAGGGGGTCTCCGGCCTGCTGCCGTACCGCGGCGGTGTCTCCGAGGTGACCGAGCAGCTCATCGGTGGGCTGCGCTCCGGGATGGGCTACGTCGGTGCGGCCGACCTCGCGGAGCTGAGCGCGCGGGCGAGCTTCGTGCGGCAGACGGCCTCCGGCGGGCGCGAGTCCCACGTGCACGACCTCGACGTCGTGCACGAGGCGCCGAACTACCAGGTGCCCGGGGCGCGCTGACCGTCCTCGGCCAGCGCGCGCAGCGCCCCGAGCACCGCGAGCGTGCCGCCGTCCGCGAACGTGGGGGCGACGAGGTGTGCGGCGGCCCGGACCGGCGCCGCGGCGCCGCCCATCGCGATCGCCGTCCCCACCCGGGCGAGCATCGGCAGGTCGTTCGTCTCGTCACCGACCCCGGCGACCCGGCCCAGGTCCACCCCGAGGAGGTCGGCGGCCGCCGCGACCCCCGACCCCTTGTCGACGCCGGCGCGCGTGATGTTCACGTACCGCAGCTGCGGGGTGGCGGGCGACCCGGCCGGACCGGCGCCCAGCCCGAGCGTCGCGCTCGCCGCCAGCGTCGCGTCGACCGCCGCCGGGTCGAAGCACACCGCGACCGCCTTGATCGCCGTGCGGCCGGCGAGGTCCGCGCTGGACCGGACGTGGCCGGTGGGGGCGACCCCGAGCAGCCGCGCATGCGGCGCCGCCCGGGCGTCGTCCCGGTCGCGCAGGTAGGCGCGCTCGACGTACAGCTCCAGCACCAGGTCGTCACGGTCGCGCGCGAAGTCGAGGAGCGCGTCGACCTCGGTGTCGGAGAGTCCGAGCACCGCCCGCTCCGTCCCGTCACCGTCGGCGACGAGCGCACCGTTGTGGAACACGTGCGGACCACGGAACGCCCCGGTCGCGAGCAGCGGTCCGACCGCCGCGGCCATGCGTCCGGTCGCGAGCCCGACCTGGACACCGGCCGCCGTCAGCCGGCCGACGGCGGCGAGCACGTCCGGGGTCGGCTCGGGCGCGGCCTCGACGAGCGTGCCGTCGACGTCGAGGGCGACGTAGGCCGGCGGTCGGGCCCGCCACTCGGCGAGCCGCCCGCCCGCGGTCAGTCCGGCCGGCGGTGCCGCCGCTGCCATCGTCGCTCCGTCCGTCCCGGTCCCGACGAGGGGCGGGGAGGCGCAGCCTAACGAGGTCGCACCTACCCTCCGCGGCGAACCGAGGAGGACGGCATGCCGCCGGACGGGCAGGGCCAGCACCGCGACGGCGTGCTCGCCGAAGCGGTCGCCGCACGCGAACCGCTGTCGCGGGACGCCCACGCGCGGCTCCTCGCCCGGGACACGACCCTGTGGCCGCCACCGGCGGCGGTGACCGGCGCCTGGCTGGGCTGGCTCGACGGTCTCGACCGGGCGGAGGCGCACCTGCGCACGATCGGCCCGATCGTCGACGCGCTCGTCGCCGACGGGGTGCGTGACGTCGTCCTGACCGGGATGGGCGGCTCGTCCCTGTTCCCGCTCGTGCTCGCCGGGGTCGTCCCGCCGGCCGCGGGCCGCCCCCGGCTCCACGTGCTCGACTCGACCGACCCCGGAGCGGTCGCGCGCGTCGAGGACGGCATCGACTGGGCCGGCGCCGCGCTGGTCGTCGCGTCGAAGTCGGGGACGACGGTGGAGACGCTCGCCCACCTGGACCGGCTCCTGCCGGCCCTCGCCGCCGGGTGCGACGAGCCTTCCGCCCGTGTCGTCGTCATCACCGACCCCGGCTCGCCGTTGGAGGAGCGGGCGCACGTCGAAGGGTTCCGTGTCGTCCCCGGTGACGCGGACGTCGGCGGGCGCTACTCGGCGCTGTCCCCGTTCGGACTGCTCCCCGCCGTCCTCCTCGGTGTCGACGTGCCCGCGCTGCTCGCCCGCGCCCGGGCGGCCGCGACCCGGTGGACGGTCGACCCGTGGGACGACCGTGGTGACGGGACGGGCGCGGGCGGCGGGCCGGCGCATCTCGCCGCGCTGCTGGCGTGCGGGGTCGACGCAGGACGTGACGCCCTGCACCTCGTCGTCGACCCGCGCGCGGGGCTGCTCGGTGCGTGGGTCGAGCAGCTCGTCGCCGAGTCCAGCGGGAAGGACGGGACCGGGGTGCTGCCCGTCGTCGTGCGCAGCGGCGCCGACGTCGTCGCCCGTGACCGGGCCGTCGTCGTCGCCGTCGGCGACGTCCCCGGACTGGACGCGCTGCGTGCCGACGGCGTCCCCGTCGTCGCCCTGCCCTGGGACGGGCCGGAGGGGCTCGCTGTCGAGGTCCTGCGCTGGATGCGGGCCGTGCCGCTCGCGTGCGCGCAGCTCGGCGTCGACCCCTTCGACCAGCCCGACGTCGCGGCGGCGAAGGCGGCGACGGCCGCCGCGCTCGCCGACGGCAGCGAGCCGCCCGCTGCGGTGCCGCTCGACACGCTCGCCACGTCGCTCGACGGCGCGGCGTACGTCGCCGTGCTCGCCTACGTCGACCCGGACGCTCCGCTCGCCGCCGCCCTCGCCGCCGCCGTCACGCCGCTCGCCGAGCGGCACCACGTCCCGGTCACGTTCGGGGTCGGCCCCCGCTACCTGCACTCGACCGGCCAGCTCCACAAGGGCGGGCGTGCCGACGGCGTGCTGCTGGTCGTCGTCGGCGACCCGGCCGAGGACCGGCCGATCCCCGGCCGCGGGTACGGGTTCGCCCGGCTGCTGCGCGCGCAGGCCGCCGGGGACGTCACGGCGCTGCGGGCGGCGGGGCGCCACGTCGCCGTCGTCCGCGCCGAGGAGCTCGTCGCCCTCGGGTGAGGACGGTCGTGCGGGTCAGCCGCGCGGCCGCGGGTGCGCCTGCCCCAGCCCGCCGTCGACGCCGATGGTCTGTCCCGTCACCCACGTCGTCCCCGGGTCCATCAGCCAGGCCACGAGCGAGGCGACGTCGTCGGGCTCCCCGAGCCGTCCGAGCGCGTGCATCCGGCGGCTCGCCTCCGCCTGCGCCTCGTTGTCGACGAGGCGGGCCGTCATGCGCGCCCGCACCAGCCCGGGGGCGACCGCGTTGACCCGCACCCCGTTGGCCCCGTAGGTCGCCGCGGCCGAGCGGACCATCGCGATGATGCCGCCCTTCGCCGCCGCGATCGCCTCGTGGTTCGCCAGCCCCGTCTGCGCGGCGGCGGACGCCGCGAGCACGATCGCACCGCCGGTCTCCCGCATGCGCGGGGCGGCCGCCCGCAGCAGCGCGAACGCCGACGTCAGGTTGGTCGCCAGCGTCTCGTCCCACTCCTCGGGGGTCGTGAGATGCGCCGGCTTCAGCAGGATCGAACCGGCAAGGTTCGTCGCGGCGTCGAGCCGGCCCTCCGCGTCGGCGACCGCGTCGACGACGGCCTTCACCGCGGCGATGTCGCGCGCGTCGACGGTGTGCACGCCCGCCGCGCCGACCTCCGACGCGATCGGCGCGAGCGCCTCGGGGTCACGGCCGGCGAGGTGGACACGCTGCCCGGCGGCGGCCAGCCGACGCGCGGTCGCGGTCCCGACGGCGCCGGACGCGCCGATGATGAGGCTGACGGTGGACATGCGGACTCCGTTCGCGCCAGGGGCGCCTGCAGGGGACGACCGGCCCTCCGCCCGGTCCACCGAGGGTTCGGTGCCGCCCGCCCCTCAGACGGGCCCGGGCCTCACGCCGGCGCCGCCGGGCGCTCGATCCGCGCGTCGTGCAGCAGCCGCTCCCACAGGGCGACCCGCTCGTCGTCGTCGCACACGGTCCGGGCGAGCCGGTCGGTCGGCCGTGGCCAGCGGTCCGCCCAGAACCGTCCGCCCGCCAGCGGCCCGTCGGGATCGTCGCCGCGCGGCGTGAGCGCGAGGTGGAGGACGGTGTCCGCCCCCTGCTCAGGGCTGCGCAGCAGCGGGCGGAGCAGCCGGTCGAACGTCGGCAGCGACGTGCGCAGCCCGGGGGTGCGCGCCCAGCCCGGATGCATCGCGTGGAAGGCGATCCCGGTGCGCGCCCCGAGGCGCCGGTGCAGCTCCCGCACCAGCTCCACCTGCGCCCGTTTCGCCCGCGCGTAGGCGACCGCCGGCCGGTAGCCGCCCGGCGAGTCGACCCGCCGCACGACCAGCCGTTCGGTGTACATGCCGCCGGAGGACACCCAGATGACCCGCGGGTCGGGCCGCCGCGTCAGCGCCGGCAGCAGGCGCATCGTCAGCAGGAACGGTGCGACGACGTGGACCTGCCACGTGCGCTCCAGCCCCTCCGGCGTCGTCGCGCGCGTGGGGAACATCGCCCCGGCGTTGTGCACGACCACGTCGGGGGTGTCGGACCCACCGAGCCGCTCCGCGAGCGCCTCCACCGACGCGAACCGGTCGAGGTCGAGCGCTGCGACGGTGAGCCGCTCCTCCGGCGGTGGTGCGTCGTCCGCCGGGCCGTCCGCCGTGACGCGGGCGAGCAGCGCCGCGCGTGCCGCGGGGGCGAGATCGCCGTCACGCACGGTGGCGACGACCGCCGCGCCGCGGGCGAGCAGGCCGGCGGCGGTCGCGAAGCCGAGGCCGCGGTTCGCGCCCGTGACGAGCACGCGCCGGCCGGTCCCCGCCCCCCGCAGGTCGTCCCAGTGCTGGATGCGACGGCGCACCGCCGGGCCGATGCGGGTGAACGAGCCGACGACGCTCGCCTCGAGGAGCGCGTCGAGCCGACCCGGGTGGGTGGGCCCGTGCGGACGCTGCGGCACGGTGGTCCCTCCGTCCCGGCCCGACGTCGGGAGCCGGCTCGGTAGCGTACGGCGGCCACATCCCGACGACGGCCCGCTGGGGGCACAGGAGAGGTCATGGCGACGCCGCACATCAGCGCAGGACCGGGGGACTTCGCCGAGGCCGTCCTCCTGCCCGGGGACCCGCTGCGGGCCCGCTACATCGCCGAGCACTTCCTCGACGGGGCGCGGGAGGTCACCGCGGTCCGCAACATGCTCGGCTTCACCGGCACCTACCGGGACATGCCCGTCTCCGTCATGGGGACGGGCATGGGCATCCCGTCCGCGTCGATCTACGCGACGGAGCTGATCAAGGACTACGGGGTGCAGCGGCTGGTCCGGGTCGGCTCGTGCGGTGGCGTGGGGGAGGGCATCGCCCTGCGCGACGTCGTCCTCGCCGCCGGCGCGTGCACCGACTCGCAGGTCAACCGGGCCCGCTACGGCGGGCAGGACTTCGCCGCGATCGCCGACTTCGCCCTCCTGCGGCGGGCGGCGGAGGCGGCGGAGGCGGCCGACATCGCCGTGCGGGTCGGCAACGTGCACAGCGCCGAGCTGTTCTACGACCCGCGTCCCACCCAGCTGGACATGTTCCGACGGATGGGGGTGCTCGCCATCGAGATGGAGGCCGCCGGCCTGTACGGCGTCGCCGCCGAGTACGGCGCGCGTGCGCTCGGCGTGATGACCGTCTCCGACCTCGTGCCGTCGGGGGAGCAGACCAGCTCCGACGAGCGCGAGCGGACCTTCGGGGAGATGGTCACCGTCGCGCTCGAGGCGCTGCGGCTCGACGCCGGACACTGACCGGTACGCGCGTGGGCGGGGAGGGGCTCGAACCCCCGACCTCCTCGGTGTAAACGAGGCGCTCTGGCCGACTGAGCTACCCGCCCGCAGCGACGCGACAGGCGCGCCGGCTCGTGCTCGAGGGTAGTGCTGCTGGCCTACGCTGCGGCGGGACGAGGAGGCGGCCCGGTGGTCGACACGGTCGGAGCATGGCTCGACCTCGTCGCGGCCGGCTACCCGGAGACCGACGCGCAGCCGTGGGACCGGCCGGGCCTGCAGGTCGGCGACCCGGCGGATGCCGTCGCCCGCGTGCTCGTCGCCCTCGACGTCACCGCCGCGGTGCTCGACGAGGCGGCGGCCGAGCCGGCGACGCTGCTCCTCGCCCACCATCCGCTGCTGCTCGCGCCGCTGCCGGCGCTGACCCCGGCGACGGCCGCAGGGGCGCTCGCCCTGCGGGCCGCGCGGTCCGGGGTGGCCGTCGCCGCCGCGCACACGAACCTGGACGCGGCCGACGACGGGGCCGGCACGTCCGATCCCGTCGTCGAGCTGCTCGCCCTCACGGACGTGACGTCGCTGTGCGCGCCCGCGACGCCGGGGGGCCGCGCGATGGGGCGTGTCGGTGACCTGCCCCGGCCGGTCACGCTCGCCGAGCTCGCGCGCACCCTCGCCACGGGGCTGCCGTCCCCGACGCTGCGCCGGTGCGGTGACGCCGACCGTCCGGTCCGACGGGTCGCCGTCCTCGGCGGGTCGGGCATGAGCGCCGTCCCCGACGCGCTCGCCGCCGGCGCGGACGTGCTGGTCACCGGTGACGTGCGCCACCATGCCGCGCTCGACGCGCTGGCCCTCGGGCTCGCCGTCGTCGACGCCGGCCACCATGCGGTGGAGGATGCGGCGATGCCCGTGTTCGCCGACCGGCTCCGCACGGCCGCGGCCGCGGCGGACCTCGCGGCACCGGTGGTCCGCTCGACGGTGACGACCGTGCCGTGGGAGGCCGCATGAGCACCGACGTCACCGCGGAGGACCTGGGCCGGCTGCTCGAGCTGCAGGCGGTCGACGACGAGGTCCGGCGGCTGGAGCATCAGCTCGCCGGGCTGGACGAGCAGCAGCGGCTCGACGAGCTCGAGGCGCAGGACGCACGCCTCGCCGAGGGGGACGTCGACCTCGGCCAGCGGCTCGACGACGTGCGGCGGCAGCAGCGGCAGGTCGAGGGGGAGATCGACGCGCTCGGCCGCCGGCTCGACGAGGAGCGGACCCGGCTGTACGAGGGTGCGCTGTCCACGGCGCGGGAGGTGCAGGCCGCCGAGGCGGAGATCGCGTCGACCACGCGCCGCCGGGGTGAGCACGAGGATCAGCTCCTCGAGCTGATGGAGCAGGTCGAGGAGCTGGAGGGCCGTGTCGCCGAGCTGCAGCAGGTGCGTGCGGACCTCGCCGGCCGCATCGCCGAGGCCGCCGCGGCGCGCGACGCCGCCGCGCAGGCGCTGCTGGTGCGCATCGCGGAGGTGCGGGTACGGCGCGACCCGATCGCCGACGCGCTCCCCGCCGGGCTGCTGGAGCGCTACGCCGCCGCCGCGGCGCGCGGCGGTGGGACCGGCGTCGGCGAGCTGCGCGACAACGCCTGCACCGCCTGCCGCATCACCTTCCCGATGAGCGAGATCAACGCCTACCTGACGGGGGACGCGCTCACGACCTGCTCCCAGTGCGGGCGGCTGCTGATCATCCCCGACTGAGCGCCGCCGCGAGCGCGACGAGCAGCGCCACGACCGCGGCGGGGTCGTCGACGCGCACCGACGCGGCGCTGGGTCGTCCGGTCGCGTCGACGAGCACGCCGACCCCCCCGAGCGCCTCCGCCGCGGCGAGGGCCGGCTCGTCGGTGCGGTCGTCACCGACCATGACGACGAACGCGTCGGGTCGGGCGGCGGCCAGCGTGCGCAGCGCCGCGCCCTTCTCCGCACCGGCCGGCCGCAGCTCCAGCACCGCCTTGCCCTCCTGCACCCGGCCGGTGGTGCCTGCGGCGTCCTCGAGGGCCGTGCGGACCGCACCCAGGGTCGGCTCGAGCGCCTCGTCGGGGACCAGCCGGTGATGCACGGCCACGGCGACGCCCTTGTCCTCGACGAGCCAGCCCCCCGAAGCATCCGCCGTGCCGTCCGTCCCCTCCGTGGACCGCTGGTCGGCGAGCAGCGCGGCGAGGCGTGCGCGCAGGCCGTCGAGGAGCGCCGGGTCGAGCGCGGGCGCGAGCGCGGCGGTCGTGCCGTCCGGGTCGCGTCGGCGCAGCCCGTGCTCGCTGACGAGCGTGAGGGGGAGGCCGGCGAAGCGCCGCTCGAGGTCGGCCAGTCCCCGGCCGGAGACGATCGCGACGTCGGCGTGCCCGGCGAGCGCCGCGAGCGCCTCCGCCGCCCCCGGCGCGAGCGTGGCGAGGTCGGGGCGCGGGGCGATGGGGGAGAGCGTGCCGTCATGGTCGAGTGCGACGAGCAGGGCGCCGCGTCCGGTCCGTCCCGCGGCGAGACGGGCGGCCAGGACGTCGGGGGCGACGGGTGCGGGGGTGCGCGCACCCTCCGGAGCGGTCATGCGGGACGTTCGACGCCGGTGATCGCGTCGAGCTCGTCGTCGACCCAGCGGAACACGTCGTGGTCGCGGACGACCTGCGCCATGCGGGCGATGCGTCCCCGCCGGTCGTCGTCGGCCAGCCCCAGCGCCCCCTCCAGCAGCGTCGCCAGCCCCTCGACGTCGAACGGGTTGCAGCGCACCGCGTCGTGGCCGAACTCGTGGGCGGTCCCGCAGAACTCGCTGAGGATCAGCACCCCGTCCCCGTCGGTCGCGTCGCGGACCGTCACGAACTCCTTCGCGACCAGGTTCATGCCGTCCTTGAGCGGGGTGACGCACATCACGTCGGCGAGCCGGTAGTACGCGGCGAGCCGCGTGCGGTCGATGCCCCGGTGCAGGTAGTGGACGGGCACGTCGTGGCCCGGTTCGGTGAAGCGCCCGTTGATCCGGCCGACCTCCGTCTCCACCTGCGTGCGCAGCCGCCGGTACTCCTCGACGTCGTCGCGGGACGGCACGGCGATCTGCACGAACACGAACCGCCCGCGCAGCTCCGGCCGCTGCTCCAGCAGCAGCTCGATGGCCTGGAGGCGGTGGCGGATCCCCTTGGTGTAGTCGAGCCGGTCCACGCCGAGCAGCACCTTGCGGTCGCCGAACTGCTCCTGCAGCGACGCGACCTCACGGTCGGTCGCCTCGTCGGCCGCGAGGGCGGCGAAGTCGCCCGCGTCGATGGAGATCGGATGGTCCAGCGCCCGCACCCGGCGCCCGTCCTCCCGCAGGATGCTGTCGCCGAGCACCGTCGCGTCCGGCAGGACCCGCTGCACGGTGCGCAGGAAGTTGTCGCGGTACTGCTCCGTGTGGAACCCGAGGCTGTCCGCGGCGAGCATGCCGCCGAGCAGCGACTCGCGCCACGGCAGGCGGGCGAACAGCTCGGGGGCGGGGAACGGGATGTGCAGGAACATGCCGATGCGCAGCGTGGGGAAGCGGTCGCGCAGCAGCTGGGGCAGCAGCAGCAGGTGGTAGTCCTGGATCCACACGACCGGCGGCTGCGGCGACGCCTCGATGACGTCGCTGACGACGTCGGCGAACCGTCCGGTCACCGTCACGTAGGAGCGCCACCAGCTGCGGTCGATGACCGGCTGCACGACGAGGTCGTGGAACAGCGGCCACAGCGTCCGGTTGGTGAAGCCGTGGTAGTAGCCCTCGACGAGCTCGGGGTCGAGGTCGACGGCATGCAGGTCGCAGTTGAGACCCTCGACGCGGGCGGGCACGCCCTGTGCATCCTCGTCCCAGCCGACCCAGGAGCCGCCCACCCGCTCGATGACGGGGGTGAGGGCGGTGACGAGCCCGCCGGAGGCGGGACGCCACGTGCCGTGGGCCCGGGTCAGGGGCAGCCGGTTCGCGACGAGCAGGAGCGGCGCCTCCTGCGCCCCGTCGGAACGGTCCGCCGCCATCGCTGCCCTCAGGTGGGTGTCGTCGGCGAGCGTAGTCACCGGGCGGCCCTCTACCCTCGGAGGGTCGGGAGACGCCGGACAGGCGGCCGCGCCCGCCCCCGGGCGGGTGAGGAAAGTCCGGACT
>CAJXTG010000024.1 GCA_913060655.1 uncultured Nitriliruptoraceae bacterium
TCGGCGCGTCCGACGAGGATGAGCGCGCGTGCCGCCCGCGTCACCGCGGTGTAGACGAGCTCGCGCCACAGCATGCTGCCGTGGGCCGGGTCGAGCACGAGCACCACCACGGGCCACTCCCCGCCCTGCGCCTTGTGGACGGTGACCGCCCAGGCGGGGACGAGGTCGCCGACCCGGTCGCGCGGATGGGTGACCTCCCCGCGTGGCATCGCGACACGGACCCAGCCCTCCGCGCGCGACAGGTCCACGACGGTGCCGACGTCGCCGTTCGCGACGTCCAGCTCCGGGTCGTTGCGCGTCTGCATCACCCGGTCGCCGACGTGCAGCCCACCGACCGACGGCCGCCCCGCCGGCGGGTTCAGCGCCGCCTTGAGGGCACCGTTGAGCGCGTCCACCCCGTTGGGACCGCGGTACACCGGCGCGAGCACCTGGACGTCGTCGACGTCCACCCCGAAGTGGGCGGGCGCGCGCTCGGCGACGGTCCGCACCACCCGTGCGGCGATCGCGGACCGGTCCGGCTCCTCCGCGACGAACACGTCCCCGTCGACGCCGCGCAGCGGACCGGGGTCACCGGCCAGCAGCCCACGGGCGAGGGCGACGATGCGCGACCCGGCCGCCTGCCGGTGGATCTCCGCGAGCTGCACGGCCGGCACGACCCCGCTGCGCACGAGGTCGCGGAGCACGTCGCCGGCACCGACGGACGGGAGCTGATCCGCGTCCCCCACCAGCACCAGGTGGGCGCCGTCGGGGACCGCCGCGACGAGCCGGGCCGCGAGCCACGTGTCACACATCGACGCCTCGTCGATCACGACGAGGTCGTAGGGCAGCGGCTCGGTCGCCCCGAACCGGAACCGGAACCCGCCGTCCTCGGCGTCGGGTCGCGCCTCGAGCAGACGGTGGATGGTGGTGGCGACGTGGCCGGTGAGCTCCTCGAGGCGTTTCGCCGCCCGGCCCGTGGGCGCCGCGAGGGCGACGTTCGCCCCGGCGGCGGTCGCACGCGTGACCAGCGCCCGCACCGTCGTCGACTTCCCCGTCCCCGGCCCGCCCGTGAGGATGCTGACGCCGGCGGTCCCCACGGTGCGCACGGCGGCCCGCTGGTCGGTGGTGAGCCGGACCGGCCCCGCGTCCTCCTCCGGCCCGTCCTCCTCCGGCCCGTCCTCCCCCGGCCCGTCCTCCTCCGGCTCGGCGGCCGCGTCCTCGTCGGCGTCCAGCCCCGGGACCGGCCGTGCGCCGTGCAGCAGCCGGACGAGGCCGTCCGCGAGCGCCTGCTCGTCGTCGCGGGCGGTCGGCAGCGCGACCGTCTCCGACCCGCCCAGCGTGTCGGCGGCGAGGCGGCCGCGGGCGACCGCCCGGTCGAGGCCGTCGGCGGCGAGCAGCACGTCGACCCCGAGGAGTCCGGCGGTCGCGGCGACGGCGTCCTCCCGCGGCAGGTGCTGGTGCCCCTCCTGCCGGTGCGCGGTGCGGACGGCGGCGACCGCCCCGGCGGCGAGCCGGCGCGGGTCGTCGCGGGCGATGCCGACCCGCTCGGCGAGCCGGTCGGCGTGGGCGAACCGGACCCGCTCCGCCAGCAGGAGCACGTAGGGGTCGTCGCGGGCGACGTCGACGACGTCGGGACCGAACCGTGCGTGGGCGGACCTCACCGCCGCCATCGGCCAGTCGAGCCCCTCGACGAGTCGGACGAGTCGCGCGAGCGCGAGGCCCGTCTGCCACGCGTCGTGGACGGCCCGCGCCTGCTGCTCCTCGACGCCGGCCTCGGCGACCAGCCGGTCGGGCCCCTCCTCGATGGCGGCGCCGGCCCCCGCACCGAACCGGGCGACGATCCGCTCCACCACCTCCGGCGGGACGTGGGCGAACCGCTCGGAGGTGAGGAACGCGGTCAGGCCGGCGACGTCGTTCGGGGTGACCTGCTCGTACAGCATCGCCTCGAACGTCGGGCCGTAGCGGGGGTGCACCGTGCGGCGGCCGACGAGCCGGACGCTCTGCCCCTCGACCAGGTCGGCGAGCGGACCGGAGCAGCGCTCGCCCGGGCCGCCGTCGTCGGGGGCGAGCTCGATGACGCCGAAGCCGGTCCGCGGGTCGGCATGGTGGACGCCGAGGACCTCCCCCACGACCTCCTCGTCACCGGTGAGGGTCGGGGCGTCCGTCGACCGCCCACGCCGTGCCACGGGGTCCCCTCCCGCCGCGGCGTGCCCGCCTCGACGTGCGTCGCCGGTCCTGACGCGCCGGAGGCTAACGCTGCCCCGTCGTCCGGACGGTCCCGCCTCCCGCGTGGTGGACGGCAGGGGTGGGACACTCGTGACGCCGGCACCACCCGTCCCGCTCCCACCGGCCCGGCCCTCGGAGGTCCGACCCGTGCCCACCGTGACCGACGGCACGACCCGTGACGCCCGCCCCACGGCGGGTCCGGTGCTCGTGCGCGTCCCCGCGGCCGACGCGGAGTGGGTCCACGCCCTCCCCCCTGTCCCCGACGGTGGCCGGCTCGGCGTGACCGTCGGCGACGCGACCCTGACCGCCGCGGCCGGCCCGCTGGCCGACCGCGGGTTCGACCTGCTGGCCGCGGTGCCGGGACGCTGGCCGGGCCGGCACGTCGACCTGCTCGTGCCGGCGACGCTGCGCGCGTCCCACCCGCGCTGGTTCGCCGCGCTGCTGCTCGTCGCGGAGCGCGTGTTCGACCTGCGCCACGGACCCGTCCACCTCGCGCTGCGGGCCGAGCTCGCCGCGCACCTCCCCGCCGCCGACCACACCGCCGACATCGACTGAGGGGACACCCATGGAGCTGCACCAGCGCATCGAGGACGACCTGCGGGAGGCGATGCGGGCCCGCGACCGTGCGGCGCTCGACGCCCTGCGGCTGCTGAAGACGGCGCTGACCAACCGGGCGGTCGCCGACGGTGGCACCCCGACCTCACGGCTGGACGACGACACGGTCACCGCGGTGGTCGCCACCGAGGTGAAGCGGCGCCGGGAGGCGGCGACGGCGTTCCGTGACGGCGGCCGCGAGGAGTCGGCGCTGAAGGAGGAGGCGGAGGCCGAGCTGTACGCCGCCTACCTGCCGGCGCAGCTGGACGACGCGGACCTGCGCGCACTCGTCGACGAGGTCGTCGCCGAGCTCGGCGCGTCGGGCCCCCGCGACGCGGGCGGCGTGATCCGCGAGGTGCTCGCCCGTGCGGCGGGTGGCGCCGACGGCGGGCGGGTCGCCGCCACCGTCCGCGCGGCGCTCAGCGACGACTGACCGGCACGGCGCCTCGCGGCGCCCGGGCCGCTCAGCGCACCAGCCGCAGGAGCCCGTCGAGACTGTCCTCGGTCAGCTCCCCGAAGACCCGTCCGACCATCACCCCGTCGCGGTCGAACGCGACGGTCACCGGCAGCCCGCGCCCGCCCACCGCCGCCGCGACCTCCCCGTCGAGGTCGAGCAGCGTGGTGAAACGCACCTGCTGCTCGGCGACGAACCGTTCGGCGTCGGCGCGGGCGTCGAGGTGGGCGACGCCGAGGAACTCCGTGCCGAGCTCCTCCTCCGCGACCCGGTTCAGCAGCGGCATCTCCCGCTCGCACGGTCCGCACCAGCTGGCGAACAGGTTGATGACGGTCGGCCGTCCGGACGCCGCGCTGCGGGCGACGAACGCGGACGCCGCGTCCCAGCCCCCGTCGGTCAGCACCGAGCCGGCGTCGGGGGCGAGGGCCGGGTCGGCGTCGGCGACACGCAGCCCGTCGTCGGCGGGCAGCGGCGGTGCGTCGGGGCCGGGCGTCGCGCCGAAGTCGACGACGTCGTCACCCCGCGGGACGCCGACGAGCACGACGGCGACGGCGGCGGCGACCACGGTGAGCGCGGCGGCGGCGAGGGCAGCTCGCCGGCGGGGGCGCGGCGGCCGGGCGGCCGGGTCGTCCATCCGCTCAGCGCGGGGCGACGACGACGTGGCGAGCCATCTGCGGCGACAGTGCGGCGTCACGCACCGTGCCGGCGACCTCGACCCACCCGTCCCGCCGGGACTTGATCTCGCCCTCGGTACCGGGCAGGAACCCCGACAGCTCGAGCAGCTGCAGCGCCTCGTCGTCGTCGACGAGCGTCTGCGTGACGCGGACGATCCGGCAGGGGCCGATCGGGGCGTCGTCGAGCAGCATCGCGTCGGGGAAGTGCGGCTGGTTCGCCGAACCGGGGATCGGGTTGCCGTGCGGGCAGGTCCCCGGGTCATCGAGCAGCTCGACGATGCGCCCCTCGACCTCGTCGTCGACGAGGGCCTCCCAGTCGGCGGTCATCCCGTGCACCTTCCACCAGGGGATGCCGATGACGTCGCTGAGCAGCCGGGCGGTGAGCCGGTGCCGGCGGACACGCCGGACGGCCCGGTCCCGGCCGTCGTCGGTCAGCTGGACGAGGCGGTCACGCACCGTCGCGATGCCGGACGCGACGAGGGTGCCGACGGCCGCGGTGATGTCCTCGGGGTCGTCGGGCAGCCGCCGCTCCAGCTCGTCGCGGGACGTCGCGAGCCGGGCCTCGTCGTTCTCGATCAGCACCTCGAGGACCTCGGTCGCGAGGTGCTCCAGATGCCGTTCGGGGGGTGCGAGGGTGGCCACATCGCCTCCAGCAGCGCTTCGGGGCCGGTCGAGCCCTAAGGGTACCCTCACCTGCGCGCACCTTCAGCACGGACGGCGCGCACCCCGACCTCGGAGCGGCCCGTCATGTCCGCCACGCGTCCCGACCTCGCCCCGCCCGTGCCCGGCACGTCCCCGGCGCTGCGCTGCGAGGGGGTGACGCGCCGGTTCGGGGACGTCGTCGCCGTCGACGGCGTCGACCTGACCGTCCCCGCCGCGTCGTTCACCGCGCTCCTCGGCCCGTCCGGCTGCGGGAAGACGACGCTGCTGCGGATCGTCGCGGGCCTCGAACGTGCCGACGCGGGCACGGTGACCCTCGAGGGGCGGACGGTCGACGGCCCCGACGGCGTGGTCGCGCCGGAGCGGCGCGGCGTCGGCCTCGTGTTCCAGGAGCACGCGCTGTTCCCCCACCTCGACGTCGCCGCGAACGTCGCGTTCGGCCTGCGCGACGTGCCGCGGCCCGCACGCGCGCGACGTGTCGCCGAGGTGCTCGAGCTCGTCGGGCTCGGCGGGCTCGAGCGCCGCCGACCGGGTGCGCTGAGCGGCGGGCAGCGCCAGCGGGTCGCGCTGGCGAGGGCGCTGGCGCCCGCACCGACGCTGCTGCTGCTCGACGAACCGTTCAGCTCGCTCGATGCGGCGCTGCGGGTCACGCTGCGCGACGAGGTCCGCCTCATCCTCAAGGAGGCGCGGCAGACGGCACTGCTCGTCACCCACGACCAGGAGGAGGCGCTGTCGGTCGCGGAGCAGGTCGGCGTCATGTTCGACGGTCGCCTCCACCAGGTCGCGGACCCGGCGACCCTCTACCGCGAACCTGCGACCCCGGAGGTCGCCGCGTTCATCGGCGACGCCGACGTGCTCCCGGGCACCCGCGCCGGGCAGTACCTGGTCGACACGCCGCTCGGACGGCTGCGGACGGCCGCGCCGGTCGCCGCCTCCGAGGTCGCCGTCGTCGTCCGGCCGGAGGCGGTGCGCCTGCGGGCGACCGCCGACGGGCGCGGGGAGGTGCACGCGCGCACCTACTTCGGCCGTGACCAGCTCGTCGGGGTGCGGCTGCCCGACGGCACGCGGGTGCGGGCGCGACGGGGGCCGGAGCTGGACCTGCGGCGTGGGGACCGGGTCGACGTGACCGTCGAGGGGCCGGCGGTCACCTTCCCCGCCCCGTCGCCCACCGCCGCGTCGACGGCCGTCCCGCCGACGCGCTGACGGTCAGGACACGACCTCCGCGCCCCGCTCGAGGGCGACGAGCAGCGCCCCGACGGCGGCCATCCCCACCGCGACCATCGCGAGCGACGGCAGCGCCGCCTGCGCCCACAGGCTCTCCGACGTCGCCTGCCACACCCACACCGCGAGCGTGTCGACCCCGAAGGGGCGCAGCAGCAGCGTGATCGGCAGCTCCTTGAGCGTGTCGATGGTGAGCAGGGCGGTCGCCGCGAGGATCGCGTAGCGGGCCTGCGGCACCTGCACGGTCCACAGCGTCCGCGTCGGACCCGCGCCGAGCACCCGGGCGCTGTCGGTGGTCTCCGTGGGGACACGGTCGAGCCCCGCCTCCACCCCGAGGTAGCCGACGGCGAGGTAGCGGACGACGAGCCCGAACACGACACCGGCGACGGATCCGACGAGCACCGTCCCCGTCGGCAGCGCCACCCAGCGGTCCACGGCGGCGAGGGTGATGACGGTGCCGACGGCGACGACCGGTCCGGGCATCGCGTAGCCGAGCGACGCGAGGCGGCCCAGCGCCCGGCCGGCGGTGCCGCGACGACGCGCGGAGACGGCGAGGAGCGTGCCGAGCACGAGGCAGGCGGCGCCGGCCGCACCGGCGACGGTCACGGTGCTCGTCAGGTGGTGGGCGAGCCCGCCGGCGGCCGTGCGCGCGCTCGCGCCGGGCCCGGCGACCCAGGCGACGAGCCGCACGAGCGGGACCCCGACCGCGGCGGCGAGCACCCCACCGACGGCGAGCAGCGCGGCGACCGCGGGGGCGCCCGACAGCGGCCGCGGTGCGAGCGGTCGCTGCGGCCCTGCGGCGGCGTAGGACGCCCCGCGGCGGAGGAGCCGCTCCGACGCGATGAGCAGCACCGCGGCGGCGAGCAGCGTGGAGGCGAGCTCGGCGGCGGCCTGCCGGTCCCCCGTGCCGAACCAGACGCGCAGCACGCCGTCCGCGAGCGTGCCGATGTTGAACAGCTGCACCGTGCCGATGTCGGTGAGGACCTCCATCGCGACCAGCGCACCGCCCGCGGCGATGGCGGGACGGGCCATGGGCAGGGCGACCCGACCGAAGGTGCTCCACGGTCCGTGCCCGAGCGTCCGGGCGGCGTCGAGCGCTGCGGTGCCGACGTCGCGGAAGGCGGCGCGGGCGAACAGGTAGACGTACGGGTAGAGGGTGAGGGTCAGCGCGAGGGCGCCGACCCACAGGCTGCGCACCGCGCGGACGCCGAGCGGGCCGGAGAGCGTGTCGAGCCACACGAAGCCGGCGACGTAGCCGGGCACGGCGAGGGGGACGACGAGGAGCCAGCCGAGCAGGGTGCGCCCGGGGAACCGGTGGGCGGCGATCAGCCAGGCGAGCCCGGTGCCGAGCCCGAGCGAGCCGGCGAGGACGAGCAGCAGCAGCAGCGCCGTGTCCCGGATCATCCCGGGCAGGCGCGTCTCCCACAGCCTGGCCCAGACCTCGACGGTGGGGTCGAGGACGGACGCGACGAGCACGAGGACCGGGGCCGCGACCAGCGCGCTGATCGCGGCGGTCGCGGCCCAGCCGGGCAGCGCCCGGATCCCTCGGACGTCGTCGCTCATCCGCTCATTCGTACCCGACCTCCGCGAACAGGTCGACCGCGTCGGCGTTGAAGTCGCCGAGCTCGCGCACGGAGGCGTCGTCGGCGACGAACGTGCCGAAGCCGTCGAGCACCGACGCCTGGGCGGCACCGGCCGCGGCCGGGTACTCGAGGTTCGCGGCGCTGAAGCGCTCCTGTCCGGCGGTCGCGAGCCACTCGAGGAGCTGCTGCGCCCCCTCGGGGTTGGGGGCCGCGGCGGTGACCGCGGCCGCGCTGACGTTCACGTGGGCGCCGGCGCCGTCCTGCTCCGGCCACGCGAGCGCGGCGGGGAACTCGGGGTCCTCGTTCTCGAGCAGGCGGGCGAGGTAGTAGGTGTTGACGATGGCGACGTCGCAGTCGCCCGCGGCGATGGCGCGCAGCATGTCGGTGTCGGAGTTGATGTAGATCGGGTCGTTGGCGACCCAGCCGGCGACGATGTCCTCGGCCGCGGCGCGGCCCTCGGTGCGGATGAGCGCGGCGACCAGCGACTGCGTGTACGTCTTCGAGCCCGGACGCAGGCACAGGCGGTCGGCCCACTCCGGGTCGCCGAGCGCGGCGTAGGTGGTGGGCGGTTCGGCGACACGCTCCGGCGAGTAGGCGATGACCCGCAGCCGGCGGCTCAGCGAGAACCAGGTGCCGTCGCCGGCCCGCAGTTCGGCGGGGATCGCCTCGACGAGCACGGGGCTGTCGAGCGGGGCGAGCAGCCCGGCGTCCGCGGCGAGCGCGATGTTGGCGGCGTCGGCGGTCATGAACACGTCGGCGGGCGAGTTCTCGCCCTCCGCGAGGAGCCGCTCGCGCAGCTCGGGGTCGGACCCGGTCGTGAACCGGACCTCGATGCCCGTCTCGGCCGTGAACGCGTCGAACACGGCCTCGGCGCCGTAGTGCCGGCCGGTGTAGACGGTGACCGTCCCCGCCGTGCCGGCGTCGGCGGCCGTGTCGGCGGTGTCGGCGGCGCAGGCGGCGGTGACCACCGCGAGCAGGGCGAGGGGGACGAGCCGGCGACGGGTGCGGTGCAGGGTGCGGTGCAGGGGTGCGGGGACACGCATGGGAGCGAACCTCACGATCGGGGAAGGGTGAGGTTAGCCTAACCTTACTGTTCCTGCCGCCTCACGGCCCCTGCAGCACGGCCCCTGCCGAGGGGGTCGGACGGGCTCGCAGGGCCTCGCCGATAGCCTGAGGGTATGGCACGTGGTCGCAGCGCTCATCCCCCCGCGTACGCGTGGGACTGGCTCACCCGCCAGCGGGTCGTGTGGACCGAGATCGTCCGGCGGCTGGCGCCCCCCGCCGCCCCCACCGGACCCCACCCCCAGGTGCCCGACTGGTCCGACCTCCTCGACCGGCCGCCGGGCGCCGGCGACGAGCACGGCACCCGTGACTGGTCGACGCTGCGCACACGCACCGAGGTGTTCGCCGCGCTGCGGGCCGACTACGCCACCGACCCGCGGGTCCGTGCCGCCACCGACGGCGCCGTCGCCGACCTCGCGTTCCTCGGTCGCCTCGACGTCCCGCTCACGGCGCGCGGCGTCGGCGCCGCGCCCCGGGGGATGCGGTGGTGGTGGGACCACCTCGGCGGTGCCGGCGCCGACGCCGACGCGCGGCCCGACCTGCGGCCCGCCTCCCCCGCGTCCCGCGCCCGATCCGCGGCGCGCGGTCGCTCCGAAGCCCGCACGGAGCCCGCAACGTCACCGACGTCACCCCTGCAGCTGCGACTCGTCGACGTCCAGGCGGGCTACGGGGACCGGACGCGCACCGTGACGGACACGACGACGGGCGCGGTGGTGGACACGGCGACGGAGACGAGGCGGCGATGAGCGGGACCGTCACCGAGGCGCACGGCCCAGCGGGTGTCCCCATCGTGCGCGACGCGGTCCGCCGGGTGCTCACCCGGATGTTCGGCCCGCCGCCCTTCGACCCCGACCGGGACCCGGGGGACCCGGGGCTGACCGGCCCGGGGTCGCCGTCGTGGCGGGTGATCGGCGAGCCCGCCGCGATCGCCGGCGGGATCCGGGGGCTGCTCACCCAGGTCAGCCACCCGCTCGCCATGGCCGGCGTGTTCGACCACTCGGCGTTCCGCGAGGACCCCCTCGGCCGGCTGCAGCGCACCGCCGCGTACGTCACCACCTCGGCCCTCGGGTCGACCGCCGAGGCCATCGCGGTCGCGGGCCGGGTCCGTGCCGTCCACCCCCGCGTCGTCGGGACGGCCCCCGACGGGCGGCCCTACCGGGCCGACGACCCGCGGCTGCTCGTCTGGGTGTCCATCGCGCTGACCTCGAGCTTCCTCACCGCGCACCGGCTGTGGGCGCCCGACGTGCTCACCCCCGACGAGGAGGACCGCTTCGTCGCTGAGCAGTCACGCATCGGCGCGCTGCTCGACCCCCGGGTGGAGCTGCGCATGCTGCGCGACCCGGCGGTGCGGGACGCGTTCCGGGCCGGGGAGCTCGACGACGAGCTCGACCTGATCGGGCCCGACCACCTGCCCGTCACCGTCGCGGAGCTCGACGAGGTCCTCGCCGGGTTCGGACCGGAGCTCGGCATCAACCATCAGGGGCGCGAGGCGCTCGCGTTCCTGCGCTGGCCCCCGATCCCCATCGTCGCACGCGCCGGCTACCAGTCGCTGCTCCTCGGCGCGATCGGCTCGCTCTCCCCCATGCTCCGCGGGGCGTTGGAGCTCGAGCACACCGCGCGGACCGCGCCGGCGCTCCGCGCCCAGGCGGGCCTGAGCCTGCGGGTCATGCGCCTCACGACCGGCACGTCGCCGTCGATGCGCGCCGCGCACGCACGGGCCGCCGGCTCGACCGACGTCTGAGCCGCCGGTGAGCGAACGGACGGCGCCCGGCGAGGCCTACGTCGTCGACGGGCCGGTGGGGGTCGCCGACGGCTGGTGGGTCGTCGAGGACGGCCACGACCCGGCGCGGGTCAGCGCGCTGGCGTCCTCGCACCTGACCGGCAACGGGGCCCTCGCCTACCGGGGGACCTGCGCCGGCTGGGGAGCGGACGCGACCACCGGGTGCATCGTCCACGACACGTGGGACACCGCCGAGGGCAGTGCGTGGACGGAGCTGTGCACCGTGCCCGACGCGCTCTGGGCGCGGTGGACGACCGCCGCGGGGACGCCGCTGCTGCTCGCCCACGACCAGCCGCAGCCCGACGACAGCGCCTTCACCCGCGACTTCGACGTCCGCACCGTCGAGCAGCACCTGCAGCTGCTCCGCGAGCTGCCGGAGGGCACCTTCACCCTCCGCGAGCGCCGCTTCGCGTCCCTCGCGGACCGTCACCTCATCGTCCAGCAGCAGCAGGTGACCGCTCCCCCGGGCACGACCCTGACGATGGAGGCGGCCGTCGAGGGTCGGGTGTGGAGCCTCAACGGCGAGCACCTGCACGACCATGCGGCCGAGGAGGTCGACGGCGTGCTCGTCGTGTCGGCCGTGACCGGCGAGCGCGGCCTGCCGATCGCCGTCGCCCAGACCCTCACGCTCACCGACGTGACGGGCGCGCCGCTCGCCGCCGACGCGACCGCGGTGGACCTCGCCGACCCGCGTCGGCCGCACCGGCGCCTCGACGTCACCGTCGGGACGGACGGGACGGTCGTGGCGACGCAGTGCATGGTGGTGGTCACCGGGCACGACCTCGTCGCCCCACCCACGCGCCCCGCCCCCGACGTGCCCCGCCCGCACGCCGACCGGCACGACGTCCGCGCCGAGGCGCTGACCCGAGCGCGCACCGCTGCGGCCACCGGCCACGCGGCGCTGCGGGCGGCGCACGCCGCCGCGTGGGACGCGCTGTGGGAGGACATCGACGTCCGCATCGACGGCGACGTCATCGCTCGGACGGTGCTGCGCTACAACCTCGCGCACGCGGTCATGGCGACGCCGATGCACGCGTCCCACCTGCCGCTGGGTGCGCGAGGCCTGTCCACCCAGGCCTACCAGGGGGCGGCGTTCTGGGACCAGGAGGTCTACAACCTGCCGATGTGGGTGCACACCCGGCCCGACGTCGCCCGCGCCCTGCTCCGCTACCGCCACCACACGCTCGACGGGTCACGCCGCAAGGCCGCCCGCCTCGGGTACGCGGGGGCGTTCCCCGCCTGGGTGTCGGGCGAGACCGGCGACGAGCTGTGCCCCGACTTCTTCTTCGTGGACGTGCACACCGGGCGTCCGACGCGACAGCACTTCAACGACTGGCAGATGCACGTCGCCCCGGACCTCGTGATGGCGCTGGACCGCTACGTGCGCACGACCGGCGACACCGACCTGCTGCACGCCGAAGGCGCCGAGCTGCTGTTCGAGGTCGCCCGCTTCCTCGTCTCGTTCGTGCACCTGCGGCCGGCCGACGGCCGCTACCACCTGCTGCGCCTGCTCGGCCCGGACGAGTACCACGAGAACGTCGACGACAACCCCTACAGCCTCGAGCAGTCCCGTGCGGCGCTCGACCTCGCCTGCCGCGTCCACGACACGCTCGCGGCCGAGGACCCCGACCGGCTGGCCGCGCTCACCGCCGAGCTGCGGCTCGACCCCGCCGAGCGGGACGCGTGGGCGCGGGTGCGCGACGGGCTGGTGGAGATCGCCCCGGACCCGGCGACCGGCGTCATCGAACAGTTCGTCGGCTACCACGCCCTCGAGGACGTCGGCCCGGCGGAGGTCGCCGCCCGCCTGCTCGACCCCGGCGAGTACTGGGGCTGGCCGGCGGGCGTCGCCGTGCACACCCAGGTGATCAAGCAGGCGGACGTCGTCCAGCTGCTGATGGACCATCCGGGCCGCTACCCCGACGACGTCGTCGCCGCCAACCTCGACCACTACCTGCCCCGCACCCAGCACGGCTCGTCGCTGTCACGCCCGGCGTACGCGCTGGTCGCGGCCCGGCTCGGACGGACCGCGCTCGCCGAGGAGCTGTTCCTCCGAGGTGCGCTCGTCGACCTGCTGGCCGACGCCAAGCAGGTGTCCGGCGGGACGTTCATCGGCGGCATCCACACGGCGGCGGCCGGCGCGGCCTGGCAGGTGGCCGTGCTCGGCTTCGGCGGGGTGCACGTCCACGACGACCACCTCGCGGTCCTCCCCCACCTGCCCGAACGCTGGGACGGGCTCGCGTTCCGCGTGCGCGTCCGCGGCGGCGTCGTCGACGTCGAGGTGCGCCACGCCGGTGTGACCCTCGTCACACCGGCGGACAACCCCGCACCGATCGCGGTCGACACGCCCGACGGACGCCACACCCTCGCGCCGGGGACGACGACCCTCACGGGCCCACCGCGCACCGCGACGACCGTCGAGGACTGACCGCGACACCGGGGTGGTGTGGCAGACTCCCGCCAGCCCCGACCAGGACCGCCGATGGCCGCCGCACCGCCCCCCGCCGCGCTGATCCTCGATCTCGACGGCGTCGTCACCGACACCGCGGCGCAGCACGAGGACGCCTGGCGGCGGATGCTGGAGGCCCACGGCCTGCCGTTCCGTCCCGACGCCTACGAGCGCACGCGGGGCCGCTCGCGGGCGGACTCGCTGCACGAGCTGCTCGCCGGCCACGAGGTCGACGACGCGACCTTCGCGGCCATGCTCACCGAGAAGAACGCCCGCTACGTCGAGGCCCTCGAGGGGCTGACGCTGCGCGACCTGCTGCCCGGCGTGCTCGACCTGCTGCTCGCGGCGGAGGCGCGCCACTGGCGGGTCGCCATCGGCTCGTCGTCACGCAACGCGGGCCTCGTGCTCGACCGGATGGGCGTGACCGACCTGTTCGACGCCGTCGCCGACGGCACGGCCGGTGCCCCCAAGCCGGCGCCGGACATCTTCCTCGCCGCCGCCGCCATGCTCGGGGTGGACCCGGCCGCCTGCGTCGTCGTCGAGGACGCCGGCTCCGGGGTCGACGCCGGACTGGCCGCCGGGATGCGGGTCATCGGCGTCGGCCCGGCCGACCGTGTCGGCCATGCGCACCTGCGGGTCGACACGACGGCGGACCTCGACCTGGACGTGCTCGAGGCGGACCTGGCCGCGGTCGTCCCGCCACCGGCCGAGCGGTGACGAGCTCCGCGCGGGTCGGGATGGTCGGCGCGGGGCAGCTCGCACGGATGACCCAGCGCGCGGCGATCGACCTCGGCGTGCACCTGACCGTGCTCGCCGCGGACGCCGACGACCCGGCGGTCACCGCCGGTGCCGGCACGGTGACGGGCTCCCCCGACGACCATGCGGCGCTCGCCCGGCTCGCGGCCGGCGTCGACGTGGTCACCCTCGACCACGAGCTCGTCGACCGCACCGCGCTGCAGGCGCTGGAGGGCAGCGGCGTGGCCGTCCGACCCGGCACGCGCGCGCTCGCCGTCGCCCAGGACAAGCTCCTGGCCCGCGAGACGTTCGCCGCGCTCGACCTCCCGGGTCCCGCCCACGTCGTGGCGACCGACACGGCGGGGGTCGACGCGCTCGCGGCGGCGCACGGGTGGCCGCTCGTCGCCAAGGCACGCACCGGCGGGTACGACGGGCGCGGGGTCGTCGTCGTGGACGACGCGGACGCGCTCGCGACGGTGCTCGCCGGCGGCGGGGCATGGCTCGTCGAGCAGCACGTCCCGATCGCGGCGGAGGTCGCCGTCCTCCTCGCACGGCGTCCGGACGGCGACACGGCCGTCTACCCCGTCGTCGAGACGGTGCAGCGGGACGGCATCTGCCACGAGCTGGTGATGCCGGCCCGGATCGGGGCACCCATCGCCGCCGCGGCCGTCGCGAACGCCCGACGGATCGCGGACGGGATCGACGCCGTCGGCATCCTCGCGGTCGAGCAGTTCGTGACCGCCGACGGCGACGTGCTCATCAACGAGATCGCGGTGCGGCCGCACAACTCGGGGCACGCGACGATCGAGGGATGCGCGACGTCGCAGTTCACCAACCACCTGCGGGCGGTGCTGGACTGGCCGCTCGGGGCGACCGACCTGCAGGCGCCGTACGCGGTGACGGTCAACGTCCTCGGCGTCGACGGGGCCGACGTCGCCGACCGCCTCCCCGCCGCGCTGGCGGTGCCCGGTGCGCGCGTGCACCTGTACGGGAAGCGTTCGCGTCCCGGCCGTAAGATCGGCCACGTGACCGTCCTCGGCGACGATGCCGAGGAGGCGCTGACCGCGGCCCGACGGGCGGCCGCGGTCCTGACCGGGAGCGGCACATGAGCGCGCGCGTGGGCATCGTGATGGGCAGCGACTCGGACCTGCCGGTGATGCGTGCGGCGGCCGAGGTGTGCGACGAGTTCGGCGTCGCCAACGAGGTCCGTGTCGTGTCCGCCCACCGGGACGCCGAGGGCATGCTCGCCTACGGCCGCGAGGCGGCCGGGCGCGGCCTGGAGGTGCTCGTCGCCGGTGCCGGTGGTGCCGCGCACCTGCCCGGCATGCTCGCGTCGGTCACGTCGCTGCCCGTCATCGGGGTGCCCGTCCCGTCGGGTCGGATGGACGGCCTCGACGCCCTGCTGTCCATCGTGCAGATGCCGGCCGGGGTGCCGGTGGCGACCGTGGGGATCGGGACGGCCCACAACGCGGGCCTGCTGGCGGTGCGCATGCTGGCCCGCGGTGATGCCGCGCTGACGGCCGCCCTCGACCGGCACCGGGACGCGCTGCGCGAGCGTTCCCGCACGAAGGATGCCGAGGTCCGCACGGACTGACACGGTCCGCCGCGGACCGCCGCCTCCGGCCCCTCCGCCCCTCCCCGCCCCATCGCCGCGCCCCATCGCCTTGCCCCATCGCCGCAATGTATGTATGCTGCACGCATGATTTCTTCGTCCGCTCCCTCCGCCCCCGAGGAGCATCCCGCCGAGCCCGGCGCCGCGGCTCCCCTCGCCGGGCTCGACCACGCGCTCCTCGACGTGCGACGGCTCGTGAACCGGCCCGGCTACCGACGTCGCCTGCTCGGCCCGCTCGGCCGCCGCATCGAGCTGTCCACGGTCCGCGTGCTGCACGCCGTCGACCAGGCCCCCCGCCCCCCCAGCATCGGGGAGGTCGCCGCCATCCTCACCATCGACCCGTCGACGGCCTCACGGCTCGTCGACCAGCGGGTCAGCGACGGGCTCCTGGAGCGCTCCCCCGACCCCGAGGACCGGCGACGTGCCGTCGTGACGCTGACACCGTCGGGCCGCGCCCTCGTCGAGGAGGTCGCCGCGTCCCGCCAGCGCATGCTCGCCGAGGTCACCGACGGCTGGACGACGGCGGACCGCGACCAGCTCGAGCTGCTGCTCGTCCGCCTCCTCGACGGCTTCCGACGACTCGAGGAGACCGACCGTGCGTGACCGCCCCACCCCCACCTCCCCGGGGACACGCCGCGTCCCCCAGCTGCTGCGCGACCGCGACTTCGGCCCGTACTTCTCCGGTCAGATCGTCGCCACGATGGCCGTCTGGATCCACAACGTCGCCGCCGCCATCCTCGTGTGGGAGCTGTCCCGCTCGACGCTGCTCGTCGCCGCCATCACCGTCGGCCAGTTCACCCCCCAGATCCTCCTCACCCCCGCCGCCGGCGCCCGCGCCGACCGCGGTGACCGTCGACGGCAGCTCGTCACCGGCACCCTCATCACGGCGTCCGGCACCGGACTGCTCGCCGTCTGGTCGGCGACCGTCGGCCTGTCGGGGGTCGCGGGGGCCTGGGCGGTGGTCGCCGCCGCCACCGTCGTCGGCACCGGCTTCGCCGTCGGCGGTCCCGCCGCGCAGGCGCTGCTGCCGTCGCTGGTCCGCGACGGGGAGCTCGCGACCGCCATCGCCGTGTCGACGGTCCCCATGACCATCGCCCGCGCCCTCGGGCCCGCCCTCGGCGCGCTGCTCATCACCACCGGCGGCGCGACCCTGACCTTCACCGTGACCTCGGTGCTCCAGCTGCTGTTCGCCGCCCTGATGTTCCGGCGCGAGCGTTCCACCAACGGCGCGGTGCGGGGCGACACGCGCATCGCGACGGCGGTCACCTACGTCCTGTCCGAGCGGCGCGTCGCGTGGCTGCTCGTCGGCATCGTCATCGTCGGCCTCGGCGTCGACCCCGTCGTCACCCTCACCCCCGCCATCGCCGAC
>CAJXTG010000025.1 GCA_913060655.1 uncultured Nitriliruptoraceae bacterium
CGTGCCGGCTCGCGGCCGTGGCTGGTGCTCACGACCCCCGCGGTCTCCGCGACCCGCTGGTGGACGAGCCGCCGCTCGATCGGATCCATCGGCTCGAGCCGCTGCGGCTCTCCGCCGTCGAGCACCTCGGCGACGGCCTCGTCGGCCCGCTCCAGGAGCTTCTCCATCCGGCGGGCGCGGTAGCCGTCCACGTCGACGAGGACGCGGGAGCGACGTTCGAAGCGGCGCTGCATCGCCGTGCGGACGAGCTCCTGCACCGCCTCGAGCGTCTGCCCGCGCCGGCCGATGAGCACCCCCTCCTCGAGCCCGACGACCTCGACCTCGGCGTGGGCGTCCTGGACGTTGATGCGCAGGTCGCCCGGCAGGTCCATCGCGTCGAGCAGCCCCTCGAGCAGGTCGGCGGCGGCCTCGGCCTCCTCGTCGATGTCCTCGGCGCTCAGGCCCGAGCCCTCATCGGCCCGTGCATCCGGCGCGCTGTCACGCCCGGACCGTGACGTCGGCGCGTCGCCGTCCGGTGTGTCCGATCCGGCGGTCGTGTCGGTCGTGTCCTGCTCGTCCGACGTGTCCTGCTCGTCGTCGGTGTCGGCCGACGGGGCGTCGAGCGTCAGGGTGACCGGAAGCCGGTCGGCGCTGACGGCGTCGCCGTCGAGCGTGACGCTGACCGCGAGTGCGGACGGGTCGACGTCGAGTGCGTCAGCGAGTGCCGCGGCCAGTGCGTCACGGAACAGGTCCGGTCGCGGTGCGCGTCGGCGCCCTCCTCGTTGTGCTGCCACAGGGGTTCCTCTCCTCAGGTGCGCGGCCGGTCCGGTCGGACGTGGTCCGTGCGGGGCGTGCGGTCGATGGTCGGACGATGGGACGGTGGGTCGGTCGGTTCAGCGGTCGGTTCAGCGGCCACCGCGGCGGGGGAGTCGGGTGCGCGGTCCGTCCGGTCCGTCCGGCCGGTCGGCGTCGGCGGGGAGATCGTCGGTGGGGAGGTCGTCGGGCACGTCGGCGGGCGGCGTGGACGCGCCACCGCGCATCCCCTGGTCCTTCCCCTTCCCCGTGCCCCGGCCCTTCTCCTTCCCCTGGCCTTGGCCCTTCCCCTGGCCCTTCCCTTGGCCGCTCTTGCCGGACTGACCGTTGCTGCCGCCGGTGCCGGACGTGGCGCCCTTGGCGGAACCGGACGGGGTGCCCCCGTCGGCACCGGACGACTTCGCGGCGGCGGCCGCGTCGATCTTCTGGCCCTCCCGGAGGACGATCGCCTGCTGGACGATCTGCCACAGGTTCGTCGTCACCCAGTAGAGGAGGATGCCGAGGGGGAACTGGAACGAGACGGCGGCGAGGAACACCGGCATGACGTACAGCAGGATCTTCTGCTGCTGCGCCATCGGGCTGTCGCCCATGGTCGCGGCGTTGCGCGCCATCATCTGCTTCTGCGAGAAGAACATCGTCCCTGACATCAGGACGATCAGCAGCCAGCCGGGCCAGCCGGCGGTGCTCACGACCTTCTCGAGCCCTCCCGCGGTCGCCCCGGTGATGAAGTAGAACGGCGCGCCGGTGAGGTCCTCGTTCCCGTTCAACGTCCAGAACAGCGCGAGGAACACCGGCGCCTGGGCGAGCAGCGGCAGGCAGCTCGCGGCCGGGTTGGCGCCCTCCCGCTGGTAGAGCGCCATCATCTCCTGCTGCTGCTTCTGCTTGCGGGACCGGTACTTCTCCGGGTCCTTCCGCATCATGTCGCGGTCGGTCTTGTACTTCTCCTGGATGGCCTTGAGCTGCGGCTGGAGCTGCTGCATCGCCTTCATCGAGCGGGTCTGCTTGATGGCGAGCGGCAGCAGCAGCACCCGGACGATCAGGGTGAGGGCGATGATCGCCCACCCCCACGCGTGCACGCCGAACAGCGGCTCGACGCCGTCATGGATCAGCGTGAGCACCGCCCCGAAGGCGTCGAGGACCGGTGCGAAGAAGTCAGCCATGTCGGGCTCCTGAGGTGCGGGCGTCGGACGACGGGTCGCCGTGACCGTCGTGGCCGGTGCGGTCGGTGCGCGGGGGGACGTGGTCGATGCCGCCCGGGCTCCACGGGTGGCAGCGCAGCACCCGGCGGGTGGCGAGCCACGTGCCGCGCAGCGGACCGTGGACGCGCAGCGCGCCGACGGCGTAGGTCGAGCAGGACGGGTAGTAGCGGCAGCGGGGCTGGCGGAACACGACGGTCGCCCGCCACAGGTGCACCGGGGCGAGCAGCACCGCCACCGCGGCACGTCGGGCTGCGGCGAGCACGGGCCGCTGCGACGCGCCGCTCACCGCCGACCCCCACCGGACGTCGCGACCGCGGACGTCGCTGCAGTCGCCGCACCGGACGAGGCCGGGGCGTCGGTGTCGAGCGCGCCGAGGGCGGCGGCATGGGCGGCGAGCTCGGTGCGGACCGCCGGCATCGTCGCGGCAGGGGTCGCGGCGCGGGCGACGAGCACGACGTCGACGCTGCGCCAGGGGAGGGTGCGGGCGGCCTCGCGCAGCAGGCGCTTCGCCCGGTTGCGGCGCACGGCGTCCCCGACCCTGCGGGACGCGACGGCGGTCATGCGCGGCCCGTCAGGACGGTCCTCGCCACGGCCGTCGGGCCGGTCGAGGACGTGCAGGCCACAGAGCGCACCGGAGCGGCGACGGCCGGCGCGCAGCGTGCGGCGCACGTCGGCCGAGCGGGCGAGCCGTCCCAGCGTCACGCGGTCAGCTTGTTGCGACCACGGTTGCGGCGCGACTTGACGATCGCACGGCCGGCACGGGTGCGCATGCGGGCGCGGAAGCCGTGCTTGCGGGCGCGGCGGCGGTTGTTCGGCTGGTAGGTGCGCTTCATCGCGGACCTCCTTCTCGGCGGCCGGGCGCGCACGCCACGGGCAGGGTTCGGGACGGGGACGTTCGCTCGGGACGCGACGGCCGGGCGGTGCCGGATGCGGCGGTGCCTCGCGGTGCCGTGCGGTGGGCGGACGATACCCGCCGCGCCGGCGGCGCGGCAAGGCGACCCGGTCGCACCCCGGTCACACCGAGGTCGCACCACGGTCGCACCCCGGTCGCGGTTGCGGGCGCTGAGCGGACGGTGTTAGGTTCCGCCGACCGTCGACCGGACGGACGGCCGCGCGCGGAGCACTCCTTCCCCACCGCGCCGACGTCCTCCGGTCCGGCCCCGCAGCACGTCCGGTGACCGTCTCCGACGGTCGGCCGTCGCAGCGGGCCGGTGGTGGGGCGGAGCAGAGCACGACCGACAGGGGCGCATCCCCCTCCTGGGGTGCGGAGGAGTGTGACGTGGAGGACACGGCGGTCACCGACCCGGACGGGCTGTGGCGCTCGGGGCTGACGAGGATCCTCCCGGAGATCGACTCGCCGGTGCAGCGACGCTGGCTCGAGGCGACCCATCCGGTGGGCTTCTCCGACGGCACGCTGGTCATCGCGAGCCCGCACGGGTTCGCCCGTGACTGGCTGGAGCGGGCCTGCGGCACCCTGATCCGGGAGCGGCTGACCGAGCTCGCCGGCGAGCCGATCGGGCTCGTCATCACCGTGCAGACCCAGCCGGAGACGACCGCGGCGGCGGCCGTGCCCCACGAGGAGCTCGTGTCCCACGCGGCCGCGGCGCGCAGCGAGCTCGGGCTCGCGCACGTCACCGCCGAGCATCCGCCGGCCGGTGCGGACGACACGCTGCGCCGTGACGTCGAGCAGGAGTACGACGCGCTCGCCGGGCTCGACCATCTCGACGAGAACCCGCTGTACGACCCGCCGCTGCAGGCGCCGGGCCGGCCGGCCGGTCCGACGGTCGCGGTGCCCGAACCGCCGGCGCAGCACCACCGCATCAGCAGCGACGAGCTGCAGCCGGACACGCGGCTCAACCCGCGCTACAGCTTCGACGACTTCGTCATCGGCTCGTCGAACCGGTTCGCGCACGCCGCGGCGAACGCCGTCGCGGAGACGCCGGCGAAGTCGTACAACCCGCTGTTCGTCTACGGCGGGGCGGGGCTCGGGAAGACGCACCTGCTGCACGCCATCGGGCATTACGTGCGCAAGCTCTACCCGCGGCTGAAGGTCCGCTACGTCACCACCGAGCAGTTCACCAACGAGTTCATCAACGCGATCCGTGACGACTCCATCACCGAGTTCCAGCGGCTGTACCGGATGACCGACGTGCTGCTCGTCGACGACGTCCAGTTCCTCCAGTCGAAGGAGCGGACCCAGGAGGAGTTCTTCCACACGTTCAACGCGCTGCACAACGCGGAGAAGCAGATCGTCCTGTCCTCCGACCGGCCGCCGAAGCAGATCGGCCAGCTCGAGGACCGGCTGCGCAGCCGGTTCGAGTGGGGGCTGATGACCGACATCCAGCCGCCCGACCTCGAGACGCGCATCGCGATCCTGCGCAAGAAGGCCGAGTCGGACCGTCTGGGGGTGAGCGACGCGGTCCTCGAGGTCATCGCGACGAAGGTCGCCTCCAACATCCGTGAGCTCGAGGGGGCGCTGATCCGCGTGTCCGCGTTCGCGAGCCTGCAGCGCGCCCCTGCGGACGTGCAGATGGCCGAGTACGTCCTCAAGGACCTGTTCCCCGACGGGCGCGACCGGGTCATCAGCGTGCAGGACATCATCGAGGAGGTCGCCACCTACTTCTCGATCACCGCCGACGAGCTGTGCTCCGCGTCGCGCAGCCGGCAGCTCGTCAACGCCCGCCAGATCGCGATGTACCTCACGCGTGAGCTGACCGACCTGTCGCTGCCGCGCATCGGCCGCGCGTTCGGCAACCGCGACCACTCGACGGTGATGCACGCGACGCAGAAGATCGCCGGGCTGATGACCGAACGGCGCGTCACCTACGACCAGGTGCAGGAGCTCACCAACCGGGTCACGTCGACCACGCGGAGCGCCCGATGAGGCGTGCACCGGCGGGGGACAGCATGTGGACGGCCGAGCCGCGTCCCGGCACGCCTGTGGACGGACGCCGTCCGGCGGGCCGGACTGTGGACGGCGCGCGGGATGTTCCCCCGTCCGTCCTCACCCCCATCACGGCGCTGACCTGCGACGATGGCGCTCACCCACAGTTCCCACAGCCCCTACGGAGACGACGGGTTCAGACCTTGAGAACACCGATCCTCATCACGGCTGGGGATGACAGGAGGCAGGCATGAAGCTCCGGGTCGACCGCCAGGAGTTCACCGAGGCGATCGCGTGGGCGACCCGGGTCGCCGGGTCCCGTGCCGCGCTGCCGGCGCTGACCGGCGTGCTCCTCGAGGCGGCGGACGGCCGGCTCGTGTGCCGCGCGACCGACCTCGAGGTGTCCGCCGAGATCGCCGTGCCCGCGACCGTCGACGCGCCGGGCCGCACGCTGCTCGCCGCCCGCTTCCTCGCCCAGCTCGTCGCCCGCTTCCCCGACGCGCCCGTCGACCTCGAGGACGACGGCGACCGGGTGCGCATCACCTGCGGCCGGGCCCGCTTCAACGTGCGCCGCCTCCAGGCCGACGACTTCCCCGCGATGCCCGCGGTCGACGACGACGCGGTGCGCGGCACCGTCAAGGCCGACGCGCTCGCCCGGCTCGTCGGGCAGGTCGGCCGGGCCGCCGCCGTCGGCGACGACGCCCGTGCGGTGCTCACCGGCGTGAACCTCGAGGCGTCCGACGGGCGGCTCGTCGCCGCCGCGACCGACACGTACCGGCTGGCCGCCCGCTCCCTCGCGTTCGAGGACGCCATCGACGGGGAGGCGATCGTCCCCGTCCGCGCCCTGCAGGAGGTCGCCCGCGCCGCCGGCGAGGTCGGCGGCACCGTCACCGTCGTGCTCGGCGCCGGCCAGGTGTCGTTCCTCCTCGGCGACCGCACGCTCACCTCCCGGCTCATCGAGGGGCCGTTCCCGAACTACCGGTCGCTGCTGCCCGACGCGAGCGAGGTCACCGTCGTCGTCGACCGGGCCGCGCTCACCGAGGCGCTGCAGCGGGTCGCCGTCGTCGCCTCCGCACAGACGAACACGCCGGTGCTGCTCGCGTTCTCCGCCGACGGCGTCGACATCCAGGCGTCGAACCAGGAGGCCGGTGACGCGTCGGAGCAGCTGCCCGCGACCGTCGAGGGCGGCGAGCTCGAGATCGCGTTCAACCCGGCGTACCTGCTCGCCGGCCTCGAGGCGACCGGCACCGACACGGTCCGCTTCGAGCTGCGCGACGGCCTGCGTGCCGCCGTGATCCGCCCGCACGACGAGGACGGCGAGGTCGACGACCTGACCTACCTGCTCATGCCGATGCGGGTGAGCTGAGCGACGTTGTGGGTCGAGCGGCTCGAACTGGTCGACTTCCGCTCCTACCGCGCCGGCACGCTCGACCTCACCCCCGGGGTGCACGTGCTCGTCGGCCCGAACGGGCGGGGGAAGACGAACGTGCTGGAGGCGCTGCACCGCGTCGCCGTCGGGGCGTCGCACCGCATCGCCGGTGACACCGCACTCGTGCGCGACGGCGCGTCCGACGCGGTCGTCCGCGTCGGGGTGCGCACCGACGACGACCGTCGCCGCAGCATCGACGTGCAGCTCGGCGCCGGCCGCACCCGCGCGCAGGTCGACGGGCAGGCGGTGCGCCGCGCCGCCGACGCGCTCGGCGTGCTCCGCGTCGTCGCCTTCGCCCCGGAGGACCTCGCGCTCGTGCGCGGTGATCCGGCGGACCGTCGCCGCTACCTCGACCAGCTGCTGTCGCAGCGGCGGCCGAGCTACGCGGCCGCCCTCGCCGACTACGAGCGGGTGCTGCGCCAGCGCAACACGCTCCTGAAGGACCTGCGGGGCGGCGGTGGGGACGGTGCGACGCTCGCGTCGTGGACCGACCAGCTCGTCGCGCACGGCGCCCCGCTCGTCGCCGCCCGCCTCGCCGCCGTCGACGCGCTCACCGACCCGGTCGCCACCGCCCATGCGGCGCTCACCGGCAGCGACGTGCCCGTCGGCCTCACCTACCGCTCCGACGCGGACGTCACCTCGGCCGACGACGTCACGACGATCGCGAAGGCCCTGCACGCCGCACTGGATGCGGCGGCCGGTGAGGAACGGCGGCGCGGCGTCACCCTCGTCGGCCCGCACCGCGACGAGCTCGTCATCACCCTCGACGGGCTGCCCGCCCGCACCACCGCCTCGCAGGGGGAGGCGTGGTCGGTCGCGCTCGCGTGCAAGGTCGGCTCCGCACCGCTGCTCACCGGCGTCGGTGACCGGCCGGTGCTGCTCCTCGACGACGTGTTCAGCGAGCTCGACGAGACCCGCCGCGGCCGGGTCGCCGCCCTGTGCGACCCGTTCGACCAGGTCCTCGTCACCGCCGCCGTCGACGCGGACGTGCCGCTGACCGGCCGGCGCATCGGCGTGCGCCGCGACGACCCGGACGTCGGCACCGTCCTCGACGGCGCCCACGACAACGCCTTCGATGGCGCCCTCGACGATGCAGGGTCCGGCTGATGGTGCGCCGCCGCGCCCGCCGCCGTGCCGAGCTGCCGCCCGAACCCGACGACTGGACGGTCGCGGAGGACGACGAGCCGCACCTGACCCGGGTGGAGGGGCCGACGGCCCTGTCCGCGTCGCTCGGCCGGCTGACCCGCCGTCCCGGCTGGGGGGAGCGGCTGGGCGCCGCCCGCGTCGAGGCCGCCTGGGGGGCGATCGTCGGGGACGGGCTCGCCGCCCACTGCGAGCCGGTCCGCCTCGCCGGCCGTGTCCTCGTCGTCCGCGCCGAGAGCGGCGCCTGGGCGACGCAGCTGCGCTACCTGACCGCGCAGCTGATGGAGCGGGCCGACGCGGTGCTCGGTGCCGGCAGCGTCACCCGCGTCGAGATCGTCGTCGGCCGACTCACCGGCCACCCGTCCGGCCACCCGTCCGGCCACCCGTCCGGCCACCCGTCCGACGGCCCGTCCGGGGGCGCTGGGGACGGCGGCATCGGGCACACTGGCGGCTGAGCGGCCGGTTCGGGCCGCCGGGCACGGGAGGGGTCACGGTGGACGCCGTGCCGGTGCTGGTCGTCAACCGCTTCCTCGGCATCCTCGCGCTCGTCGCGCTCGCGATCACCGTCGCCGCGACCGTCGCCCTCGTCACCCGGCGCGTCCCGCCGTGGGCCCGCGACGTCGCCCTGCCGCTCGCGACCGCCGTGGCGCTCGTCACCACCCTCGGGTCGCTGTACTACTCGGAGGTCGCCGGCTACCCGCCGTGCACGCTCTGCTGGTACCAGCGCATCGCGATCTACCCGCAGGTCATCGTCCTCGGCGTCGCCGCGCTGCGCCGCGACCGGCAGGTGTGGCGCACCGCCGTCCCGCTCGCCGCCGTCGGCGCGGCGATCTCCGCCTGGCACGTCGTCATCGAGCAGGTCCCCTCGCTCGCCGGCCCGTGCGACCCGTCGAACCCGTGCACGCTGCTGTGGGTGGAGGAGTTCGGCGTGCTGACCATCCCGACGATGGCGCTGATCGCCGGGCTGACCATGATCGCCCTTACCCTCGTCGCACGTCCCGGCCCGGCCGGCCCCGACCACGGGTCCGCCGACGTCCCCCGGAGGAGCCTCCGATGAGCAGCAAGCAGTCGTCCGGCACCGGCACCAACCGGCTCGCCCTCGTCCTCGTCGGCGTCGCCCTCGTCGCGTTCGTCGGCGTCGTCGCCGTCCTGTCGGCCGGTGAGGGGGCGGACCTGCCCTCCCTCGACGAGTACGCCGGCACCGTCGAGGTCGACGGCGCGCCGATCCCCGTGCCCTACCCCGACGAGCCGACCGCACCCGACGCGGCCGTGGGGCTGCCCGCCCCGACGGTGACGGTGCAGGACCTCGACGACACGCCGGTCACCGTCGGGGACACCGGCCGGGCGCAGGTGCTCGTGTTCCTCGCCCACTGGTGCCCGGTGTGCGACCAGGAGCTGCCGACGCTGCGCGACGTCGTCGACGCCGGTGGCGTGCCCGACGGCGTCGACCTGGTGCTGGTCACCACCGGTCTCGACCCGGGCCGGCCGAACTGGCCGCCGCAGCAGTGGCTGGCCGACGCCGGCCTCGGCGAGGTCACCACCGTCCGCGACGACGCCGACGACACGCTGATGCGCACCTTCGGGCTGCGCGCCTACCCGGCGTGGGCGGTCGTCGGCGCGGACGGGACGGTGCTGGCCCGCCGCCAGGGGCTGCTGAACACCGTCGCCGTCGCCCAGCTGTTCGACACGGCCGCCGCCAGCTGACCTCGACGTCCGCCGGGGACCCCACCCCGGCGCCCTGAGGCCCTCAGCGGGCGGCTCCGGTGACGGGGGTGCTCTCCGCTACCCACCCCCCGGAACAGGACCGGGCCGTCCACAGGCGCGCTGGGACACGTCTCCGGAGGGGTGCGGCTGGTAGACTGGCGGTCCCGGAGGCCCGCCGAACGGCCGCCGCACCGACGTCCCACCCGAGAGAGGCCTCCGGTTGTCCGACCCCGCCACGCCCGCGACCGCCGAGGCGGCGCGCGGCGACTACGACGCCCGGTCCATCACCGTCCTCGAGGGGCTCGAGGCCGTCCGCCGCCGCCCCGGCATGTACATCGGCACGACCGGACCGCGCGGCCTGCACCATCTCGTGTGGGAGGTCGTCGACAACTCCGTCGACGAGGCGCTCGCCGGCCGCTGCGGGGAGATCACCGTCACCCTCCTCGACGACGGCGGGATCCGTGTCGCCGACGACGGCTCCGGCATCCCCGTCGACGTGCACGCGAAGGAGGGCCGCAGCGCGCTGGAGGTCGTCCTCACCGTCCTGCACGCCGGCGGCAAGTTCGACTCGCAGGCGTACGCCGTGTCGGGCGGGCTGCACGGGGTGGGCATCAGCGTCGTCAACGCGCTGTCGGAACGGCTCGAGGCGGTCGTGCGCCGTGACGGCGGCACGTGGCGGCAGACCTACCGGCGCGGCGTGCCCGACGGGCCGGTCGAACGGGTCGGCGACGCGGACGACACCGGCACGACGATCACGTTCTGGCCGGACGCGGAGGTGTTCACCGAGGGGGTGCGCGTCAGCGCCGACACGATCGCCCGCCGGCTGCGCGACACCGCGTTCCTCACCGCCGGGCTCGTCCTCCACCTCGACGACGAGCGCACCGACCGCTCCGCCGACACCGCCGACCCGGTCGTGCCGCTGCGCGCCGACGACCCCGACCCCACCGGCGGTGCGCCCGAGGCGCCGGCCCGGCAGACGTTCCACGCGCCCGACGGGCTGCGCGACTTCGTCGACCACATCCGTGCGACCCGCGGCCGCGACGGCCTCCACGACATCATCCACATGGAGGCGGAGGAGCAGGGGCCCGTCGGCGCGCAGTCGCTCGAGATCGCCCTGCAGTGGATCAACGACTTCAACGACGCGATCCTCAGCTTCGCGAACACGATCAACACCCACGAGGGCGGCACCCACGAGGAGGGGTTCCGCACCGCGCTGACGTCGGTCATCAACCGGTGGGCGAAGGACAAGGGCCTGCTGAAGGCGAAGGAGGTCGACGCGCTCACCGGCGACGACCTGCGCAGCGGCCTCATCGCCGTCGTGTCCGTCAAGGTCGGCGACCCGCAGTTCGAGGGGCAGACGAAGACGAAGCTCGGCAACACCGAGGTGAAGTCGTTCGTGCAGACGACGACGTACGCCCGGCTCGCCGAGTGGCTCGAGGAGCACCCGGCCGAGGGCAAGCTGATCGTGCAGAAGGCGGAGGCGGAGGCGCAGGCCCGCCTCGCCGCCCGCAAGGCCCGCGACCTGACCCGCCGCAAGTCGCTGCTCGAGTCGACGTCGCTGCCGGGCAAGCTCGCCGACTGCCAGTCGCGCGACCCGGCCGAGTCGGAGCTGTACATCGTCGAGGGCGACTCGGCCGGTGGCAGCGCGAAGATGGCCCGCGACCGGCGCACCCAGGCGATCCTCCCCATCCGCGGGAAGATCATCAACGTCGAGAAGGCGCGGCTGCCGAAGGTGCTCGCCAACACGGAGGTGCAGGCGCTCATCACGGCGATGGGCACCGGGTTCGCCAACGACTTCGACGTGACGAAGGCCCGCTACCACAAGCTGATCCTCATGGCCGACGCGGACGTCGACGGCGCGCACATCCGCACGCTGCTGCTGACGTTCCTGTTCCGGCACATGAAGCCGCTGATCGAGCAGGGCTACGTCTACCTCGCGCAGCCGCCGCTGTTCCAGATCGTCCACCCCTCACGCCGCAAGGACCCGTTCTACGCGTTCAGCGACGCCGACCGCGACGCGATCCTCGCCGCGCTGCCCGAGGACCGGCGGGTCGACGTGCAGCGGTTCAAGGGCCTGGGGGAGATGGACGCCGACCAGCTGTGGGACACGACGATGGACCCGGAGCGGCGCACGCTCAAGCAGGTCCGGCTCGAGGACGCCGCCGCGGCCGACGAGATGTTCACCGTGCTGATGGGCGACGACGTCGCCGCCCGTCGCACGTTCATCCAGGCGAACGCGCGCAGCGCCACCATCGATGTCTGAGGAGCCCGACGTGGACGACGCCCAGGACAGTGGCCCGGACGGCGCCCAGAACGGCGCCGAGGACGGTGGCCCGGACGCCGGAGCGGACGCCGCTGCGCTGCCGGACGCGCTGCCGGTGGCGGTGACGACGGGGACGGTCGACCCGGTCGTCATCGAGGACGAGATGCGCACCTCGTACCTCGACTACGCCATGTCGGTGATCGTCGGCCGGGCGCTGCCGGACGTGCGCGACGGGCTCAAGCCCGTCCACCGGCGCATCCTCTACTCGATGGACGAGACGGGCCTGCGGCCCGACCGCCCCTACCGCAAGTGCGCGTCCGCCGTCGGCGACGTGATGAAGAAGTACCACCCGCACGGGGACAGCGCGATCTACGACGCGCTGGTGCGCATGGGCCAGGACTTCTCCACCCGCTACGAGCTGATCGACGGGCACGGCAACTTCGGCTCGATCGACGGCGACCCGCCGGCGGCGATGCGCTACACCGAGTCGCGCCTGTCGAAGCTCGCGATGGAGCTGCTGCGCGACATCGACGAGGAGACCGTCGACCACGTCGCGAACTACGACGGCTACGAGGACGAGCCGGTCGTCCTGCCCGCCCGGTTCCCCAACCTCCTCGCGAACGGCTCGACGGGCATCGCCGTGGGGATGGCGACGAACATCCCGCCGCACAACCTCGGCGAGCTGATCGACGCGACCGTCGCGCTCATCGACGACCCGACGCTGACCGCCGTCGACCTGATGGCGCACCTGCCGGGGCCGGACTTCCCCACGGGCGGGCTGATCCTCGGCACCCGCGGCATCGTCGACGCGTACACGACCGGCCGCGGCTCGATCCGCGTCCGTGCGGTGTGCACCATCGAGGAGGCGGAACGGTCGGGGGAGCGGGCCCGCATCGTCGTCACCGAGCTGCCCTACATGGTCAACAAGGCGGCGCTGCTGCAGCGCATCGCCGAGCTCGTCAACGCCCGCACGATCGCCGGCATCGCCGACCTGCGCGACGAGTCGTCCCGCGAGGGCATGCGCGTCGTCATCGACCTGAAGCGCGACGCGAACGCCCAGGTCGTGCTCAACCAGCTGTACAAGCACACGCAGCTGCAGGACAGCTTCGGCGTGCACCTGCTCGCCCTCGTCGACGGGGTGCCGCGCACCCTCACCCTCGACGCGGCGCTGCGCGCCTACGTCGACCATCAGGTCGAGGTCGTCTCCCGCCGCACCGCCCACCGGCTGCGCAAGGCGGAGGAGCGCGCCCACGTCCTCGAGGGCCTGCTCGTCGCCATCGCGAACCTCGACGACGTCATCGCGCTGATCCGCTCGAGCGCCTCGGCCGACGTCGCCCGCGGCGGCCTGATGGAGCGCTTCGAGCTGAGCGAGGTGCAGGCGCAGGCGATCCTCGACATGCAGCTGCGCCGGCTCGCGGCGCTCGAACGGCAGCGCATCCAGGACGAGCACGACGAGCTGGTCGTGCTCATCGCCGACCTGCGCGACATCCTCGCCGACCCGTCCCGGGTCCGCGCGATCATCAAGGACGAGCTCGGCGAGGTGCGCGAACGGTTCGCCGACGCGCGCCGCTCACGGCTCGTGCCCGACGACGCGGAGCTGACCCACGAGGACCTCATCCCCGTCGGCGAGGTCGTCATCACCCTCTCCCGCGCCGGCTACGTGAAGCGCACCCCCGTCGACGCGTTCCGCACCCAGCGGCGCGGCGGCCGGGGCGTGCGCGGCGCGGAGATGAAGGAGGACGACCTCGTCAGCGTGCTGCTGACCTGCTCGACGCACGACACGCTGCTGTTCTTCACCAACCGTGGGCGCGTGTTCCGCATCAAGGCGTACCAGGTGCCGGAGAAGCAGCGCAGCGCGAAGGGCGTGTACGTCGCGAACGTGCCGGGGCTGGCGCTGGAGGCCGACGAGCAGGTCGCCCGCGTCCTGCCGCTGAGCGCCTTCGACCCGGACCGGTTCCTCGTGTTCGCGACCGCGCAGGGCACGGTGAAGCGCACGAGCCTCGACGCGTTCGACTCGGCCCGCAGCGTGCTCATCGCGCTGAAGCTCAACGACGGGGACGAGCTGATCGGCGTGACGGTCACCGGCGGGGACGACGACCTGATGCTCGTCTCCCGCCGGGGCAACGCGATCCGCTTCCACGAGTCGGACGTGCGCCCGATGGGCCGCACCGCCGCCGGCGTGCGGGGCATGCGCCTCGACGACGACGACGCGGTGCTGGCGATGGCGCACGCCCGCGACGAGGACTTCCTGCTGGTCGTCACCGACCGCGGCTATGGCAAGCGCACGCCGGTGTCCGCCTATCCGACGCAGCGGCGCGGCGGCCGGGGGGTGCTCACCGCCCGCATCACCGAGGCGCGCGGCCATCTCGCCGGCGGCCTCGTCGTCCCCTACGAGGCGGAGGTGCTGCTGGTCACCGACGCCGGGGTGGTCATCCGCATGGACCTGGCGGACGTGCGGCCGATGGGCCGGGCGACGCAGGGCGTGTCGCTGATGCGCGCCGACGACGACACCCGGGTGGTCGGGGTCGCCACGGTCGTCGACGAGCCGGACGAGTAGCCTGCCGGACATCCGCGCGGCCGCCGGCCGCCGGCCGGCACGACAGGAGCGGTGGTGGCACGACGTCGCATGGTGCTGCGCCGCATCGACCCGTTCTCGGTGCTGAAGTTCGGCGCGGTCGCGAACCTCGCGGTCGCCGCCGCCGGGTTCGTCGGCCTGCTGCTCGTCACCCGTGCGGTCCTCGGATCGGGCATCGTCGAGGAGATCTGCGCGATCGCCTCCGACGTCGGCTTCCTCGAGTGCGGCGTCGACCAGGGCAGCGTCACCCGGCTCCTCGCCGGCCTCGCGTTCGTGTGGGCGGTGGTGCAGACGGCGCTGCTCGTCCTGCTCGCGTTCCTCCACAACCTGATCGCGGACCTGACGGGCGGCATCGCCGTCGTCATGGACGTGGAGACGCCGGCGTCGGCACGCCCGCAGGGCACGACGTCGGCACCGCCCGCGCCGGTGGTCGCGAAGCCGGGTCCGGCCGGTCCGGACGAGCAGACGACGACGGTCGAGCCGGTCGACGCGATCGAGGCGGTCGTCCCGCCGAAGCCGCGCCGCCGTCCTGCGCCGGAGGGTGAGGGTGGCGGCCGGCTGTTCGGCGGCCGTGGTGACGGGCCGACCTCCGGCTGAGGGGCCGCTGCGGCGCGGCTATCCTGCGCCCCCGGCCGTGCAGGTGACGGCCGTTCCGGGCCAATAGCTCAGCTTGGTTAGAGCGCACCCCTGATAAGGGTGAGGTCGGAGGTTCAAGTCCTCCTTGGCCCACGCGCGCCGGTCACTCGGCGGGCGTCCCCTCATCGGCCGGCGTGTCGTCCTCCGCCGGCGCCTCGTCCTCGGCCGGCACCTCGTCCTCAGCAGGCGCGTCGTCCTCGGCCGGCGTCTCCTCCTCGGCGGGCGCTTCCTCCTCGGCGGGAGCGTCGTCCTCTGCCGGGGCCTCCTCCGTCGGAGCGTCGCCGTCCGTCGGGGTGCTCTCGGCGTCGCCTTCGTCGGTCGTCCCTTCGGTGGGCCCGTCCGTCGCATCGTCCGCGGGGGCTTCCTCCTCGGTGGCCGGCTCCGGGTCGGGTTCAGGCTCCGGCTCCGGCTCGGGCTCGGGTTCGGGCTCCGGCTCGGGCTCCGGCTCGGGGGTGGACTCGGGAACGGCACCGAGGTCGCGCAGCACGTCCTCGACGATCTTCGGGTCGACCTGGTCCGAGTACCAGCCGATCTCGCTGTCGCCGCTGATGCTCAGGCCGAGCCCGTGGCTGCCACCGAAGTAGCCGTGCGCCTCGGCGATCCGTTCGGCGAGCTCACCGACACCGACGCCGTACTTCTGCTCGAAGTTCTGCCCGCCCGTCGGATCCTTGGCGACCTCGAGCGTGCCGACGACCGACCCGTTGTTCGTGTGCGGGATCTGCGGCAGGTAGCGGTAGTCGACCTTCGGGTCGACGGTGCCCTCCGGCTGCGGGTCGTCCTTCCCGCCGACCCAGCCCTTCGGGCGCAGCACCCCGTCGACGTACTTCTGCTCGCCGACACCGGCGTGCCGCTCCAGCTCCTCGGGGTCCATCTCGAGCGCCATGTCGCGGGCGATGTCGGCCCAGGCGGCGTCGAGCTCCGCCTTGGTCGGCGCCGGCCCGTCGTCGTGCCACACGAGCCCGTCGGCCACGTCGTTGCCGTTGAGCGACCACTCGGCGCCCGGGTAGCGGCGGGTGAGGATCGCGGCGTAGTCCGGCTCGTCACCCCAGATCGTCGTCGGGTCGAACGAGTCGAGCAGCGCCTGCACGTCCGGGTCGGCCCGGCGCGCCTCGAGCTCGGCCTCCCGTGCCGCGGTGGCCGCCTCCTCGGCGGCCTGCTGGGCGACGCGCTCGTCCTCGAGCTCCGCGGCGATCTCCGGCCACAGGGCGTCCAGCTCCGCCTTCGTCGGTGCGGCCCCGTCGAGCCACCGCAGCCCCGTGTACGCGCTGCCGTTGAGCGACCAGCGGGCGCCGGGGAACGCGCGCGTGAGGATCGCGGCGTAGTCGGGCGCCCCGTAGGTGGCGACGGTGTCCTCGAGGCTGAGCACCGGCGTCGCCGCCGGCGCATCCTCAGCCTGACCCTCGTCGGCGTCCGCCGCGGCACCGTCGGTGCCGTCCGCCGGGTCCGTCCCGTCGGCCGCGTCGTCCTCGCCGCCGGCGTCCACCCCGCTGTCCGCCCCGGTGTCCGCCGCATCGGACGTCGCGTCGGACGTGCCGCTCTCACCCGTGGTGTCGTCGGTGCCGTCGGCGCCGTCGTCCGTCGTGTCGGCACCCCCGTCCTCGGTCGACGTGTCGCCGGCCGGTGCGGGTGCCTCGGC
>CAJXTG010000026.1 GCA_913060655.1 uncultured Nitriliruptoraceae bacterium
GCGGTCCCGTTCCTCCTCGGTGACGCGGTCAAGGTCGCCGTCGCCGCCGCGCTGCTGCCGGCCTCGTGGAGGATGGTGGGTCATCGCGGCTGAGCGGAGGGGTCGCGCGCGCGGCGGTGGTCCCGCCGCGAAGCGCCGGCCCGCCCGCCCGGCGACGCCCCCGACGGGGGCAGGGGACGGAGAGGTGGACGTGGAGCCGTACCGACTGCTCGACCCGGAGGGCCGCCTGACCGGCGACCTGCCCGACGGCCTCGACGCCGACCGGCTCGCCGGCATGATGCGCCTGATGCTGCTCGGCCGGCGCCTCGACGAGAAGGCGATCGCGCTCCAGCGGCGCGGGAAGCTCGGCACCTACGCGCCGCTGTCCGGCCAGGAGGCCGCGTCCGTCGGCAGCTCGTTCGCGATGGACACCGACGTCGACCGGCTCGTCCCGCAGTACCGCGAGCAGCTCGCGATGCTGCACTGGGGGCTGCCGCTGGGGACCTACCTGCTGCAGCGCTACGGCCATCCGAAGGGTGCGCGCCTGCCCGAGCACGGGCGCCTCTACCCCCAGCAGGTCGCGCTCGCCGCCCACGCGCCGCACGCCGTCGGCCTCGCCTGGGGCATGCGGCTGCGCGGCGAGCCGGGTGCGGTGATCTGCCACTTCGGCGACGGGGCCTCCAGCGAGGGTGACGCGCACGAGGCGATGAACCTCGCGGGCGTCACCGACGCCCCCGTCATCTTCGTCATCCAGAACAACGGGTGGGCGATCTCCGTCCCGATCGCCAGCCAGACCCGCGGGGTCATCGCCCGGCGCGCCGAGGGCGTGGGCATCGCCGGCCGTCGGGTCGACGGGAACGACGTGCTCGCCATGTACGCAGCGACCGCCGAGGCCCGCCGGCGTGCCGTCGAGGGCGGCGGCGCGACGCTCATCGAGGCGGTCACCTACCGGCTCGGTGCGCACACGACCGCCGACGACCCGACGAAGTACGTCGACGCCGCCGAGCTCGAGGACGCCCGCACCCGCGACCCGCTGGTCCGCTTCCGCACCTGGATGACCGCCGAGGGGCTGTGGGACGACGAGCGCGAGCAGGCCGCCATCGCCTGGGTCGACGAGCGCATCGAGGAGGCCGTCGTCGAGTTCGACGCTGCCGGCCCGGCCGACCCGGCCGCGATGTTCGAGCACGTGTTCGCGGACGAGCCGCCCCGGCTCGCCCGCCAGCGCGCCGAGTACGAGGCCGCACGGGAGCTGGGATCATGACGACGCAGAGCATGATCGAGGCGATCCGCGCGACGCTCGAGGACGAGATGGCGCGCGACGAGCGCGTCATGGTCCTCGGTGAGGACGTCGGCACCCAGGGCGGCGTGTTCCGCGCCACCGAGGGGCTCAAGCAGCGCTTCGGGGCCGACCGCGTCGTCGACACGCCCGTCGCCGAGGCCGGCATCATCGGTGCGTCGATCGGGCTGGCGACCGCCGGCATGGTCCCCGTCGCCGAGCTGCAGTTCCTCGGCTTCGCCCACCAGGCGTTCCATCAGATCGGCTTCCAGCTCGGCCGCTTCCGCTACCGCACCCTCGGGGCGTTCCCCCTGCAGGTGACGATCCGCGCGCCGTACGGCGGCGCCGTGCACGCGCCCGAGCTCCACTCCGACGCGTTCGAGGCGATGCTCGCGAACGCCCCGGGTCTGAAGATCGTCGCGCCGTCGACCGCCGCGGACGCCCGCGGGCTGCTCACCGCCGCGATCCGCGACCCCGACCCGGTCATCTACCTCGAGCCGCTGCGCGGCTACCGCCTCGTCCGCGACGACGTCCCCGACGGCGACCACCTCACCCCCATCGGTGCGGTGCGCATCGCCCGCCCCGGGACGGACGTGACCGTGCTCGCGTGGAGCTTCCAGGTCGTCAACGCGCTCGAGGCCGCCGAGCTCGCCGCCGAGGAGGGCATCGACGTCGAGGTCGTCGACATCCGCTCGCTCGTGCCGCTCGACGAGGCCGGGATCGCCGCCTCCGTCACCCGCACCGGCCGCTGCGTCGTCGTCGAGGAGGCGCCGCGCACCGCCGGCTTCGGCGCGGAGCTCGTCGCGACCGTGCAGGAGCTGTGCTTCCTCGACCTCGAGGCGCCGATCGTGCGGCTCAGCGGATGGGACACCCCCTACCCGATGCCGCTGCTCGAGCGGGACTACGTGCCCGACACCGCACGCATCCTCGACGCCGTGCGGCGCACCGCGGCCTACTAGGAGGCGATCGCGATGGAGTTCCGCTTCCCCGACGTCGGTGAGGGGCTCGCCGAGGCAGAGATCGTCCGCTGGCTCGTGCCCGTCGGCGGTGAGGTCCGCGAGGACCAGGCGATCGTCGAGGTCGAGACGGACAAGTCCCTCGTCGAGATCACCTCCCCGGTGACCGGCGTGGTCGCCAGCCACGGCGCCGCCGAGGGCGACATCATCGCGGTCGGCGCCGTCCTCGCGACGTTCACGACCGACGGCGCTGCGGGTGCCGCGACGCCGGACGCGGCGGCCGACGGGCCCGCTCCCGACGTCGCGACCGACGCCGGCGCCGCGGCGCCCGCGCAGGCGGCCCCGCCCGCGACCCCGCCGCCCGCGCCCGCCGCCGCCGTCCCGGGTGCGCGACCGAAGGCGACGCCGTCGACCCGGGGGCTCGCCCGCACGCTCGGGGTCGACCTCACCACCGTCACGGGCACGGGTGCCGGCGGCCGCATCCTCGACGAGGACGTGCGCGCCGCCGCTGCGGGGGCGCCGTCCGCACCCACGCCGCCGGCCGCCTCCGCGCCCGGCACGCCGGCGCCGTCCGCACCCGCCGCGCCCACCGCACCGCTGCCGAAGGTCGAGCCGCCCGTCGGTGAGGACCGCCGCGTCCCGCTGCGTGGGGTGCGTCGGGCCATCGCCCGCAACATGCTGCAGTCGTGGACGACGGTGCCCCACATCAACTCGATGCACGAGGTCGACCTGTCCGAGATCCAGCGGCTGCGCGCGCAGCTGAAGGAGCGCGGCCGCGACGTCCCGATGACCGCCTTCCTCGTGCGGGCCGCGGCGCTCGCGCTGCGGGAGTTCCCCGTGCTGAACGCGAGCGTCGACGACGACGCGGAGGAGCTCGTGCTGCGCCACCGCGTCAACATCGGCGTGGCCGTCGACGCCCCCGACGGGCTGATCGTGCCGGTCATCGACGACGCGGACGTGAAGGACGTCGTGCGCATCGGGGAGGAGCTGCGCCAGCTCGCCGCGCAGACCCGCGACCGCACCGTCCCCAACGAGCGCCTGCGCGGCGGCACGTTCACCGTCAACAACTACGGGCCGCTCGGCGGCTGGTTCGGCACGTCGCTGGTGAAGCCGCCCGAGGTCGGCATCCTCTCGATCGGACCGGCCCGCGACCAGGTCGTCCCCCGCGACGGACAGATCGTCATCCGCCCGGTCGCGGCCATGGTGCTCGCCGCCGACCATCGTGTCGCCGACGGACGCGAGATCATCGGCTTCTGCGTGAGCGTGCGACGCATGCTCGAGGCGCCCGTCAACCTCCTGCTCGAGGGCTGAGATGGTCGTCGGAGAGATCGCCCGGCCCGTCGACCTGCTCGTCATCGGCGGCGGTCCCGGTGGCTACACCGCCGCCGCCCGCGCGGCCGAGCTCGGCCGTGAGGTCGTCCTCGTCGAGGCCGACCGTCTCGGTGGGGTCTGCCTCAACGTCGGCTGCATCCCGTCGAAGGCGCTCATCACGCTCGCCGACCTGTGGGAGCGGAGCCGCGCTGCCGCGGATCGCGGCCTGCCCGTCGCCGAGGGCGGGGTCGACCTCGCCGCGGCGCGGACGTTCAAGGACGGCGTCGTCGACGACCTCGTCGCCGGCGTCGGCACGCTGCTCAAGGACGTCGAGGTCGTGCAGGGCGTCGCCCGGCTGCTCGACGACCGCCGCGTGTCGGTCGAGAGCGGCGACCAGGTCAGCCACTTCCAGTTCGACGCCTGCATCCTCGCGACCGGCTCCCGACCGGTCGTCATCCCCGGTCTGGAGCCCGACGGCGTGCGCGTCGTCGACTCCACCGGCGCGCTCGACCTGGCCGAGGTCCCCGGCGACCTCGTCGTCGTCGGGGGCGGCTACATCGGCCTCGAGCTCGGCACGGCCTACGCCAAGCTCGGCAGCCGCGTCACGATCGTCGAGGCGCTCGACGCGATCGGCGGTGGCTTCGACGCCGACCTCGTCAAGGTCGTCAGCGGTCGGCTCGCGGCGCTCGGTGTCGAGGTCCTCACCGGCGCCCGTGCCGCCGGGATGGAGGACGGCGGGCTGCGCGTGGAGCACGGCGATGACACGCGGGTCCTGCCCGCGGACGTCGTGCTCGTCGCCGTCGGCCGCGTCCCCAACGTCGAGGAGCTGCAGCTCGAGAACGCGGGGATCGTGCTCGCCGACGGCCGCATCCCCGTCGACGGTCGCGGCCACACGTCCTCACGGCGCATCTGGGCCATCGGCGACCTCGTCGCCGGCCCCGCGCTGGCCCACAAGGCGGCGACCGAGGGGCGCGTCGCCGCCGAGTGCATCGCCGGGCTCGACGCCGCCGTCGACGCCCACGTCCCCATGATCGCGTTCACCGACCCCGAGATGGCGTCGGTCGGGGTGACCGAGGCGGCGGCGAAGGAGGCCGGGCTCGCTCCGGTCGTCGGCCGCGCCCGCTTCGTCGTCTCCGGCCGGGCCCGGACCCTCGGCGCGACCGACGGGATGGTCAAGGTCGTCGCCGACGCGGCCGGCACCGTCATCGGCGTGCAGATCGTCGGGCCGGAGGCGAGCGACCTGATCTCGGCGGCCGCCATCGTCGTCGAGAACGCCCTGCACGTCGCCGACGTCGTCGGCACCGTCCATCCGCATCCGACGCTCGGGGAGTCGCTGCACGAGGCCGCGACCGCCGCGCTCCGTCGGCTCGAACGCGCCGGGGCCGCCGGCGGAGGAGCATCCCGTGCCTGAGCTCGCCCCGACCGCCGCGGCGGTCCAGCACTCCGGCATCCGCGAGATCGTCAACATGGTCATCGGCCGGCCGGCCGGCGAGGTGGTGCGCCTCGAGATCGGTGAGCCGGGCTTCTCCACGCCGCAGCACATCGTCGACGCGGGTGCCGCCGCCGCCGCGACCGCCCGCTACGCCCCCAGCGCCGGCCACATGGCCCTGCGCGAGGCGCTCGTGCGGCGCATGGCACGCGTCACGGGCGTCGACGTCGCCCCCGAGCAGGTCGTCGTCACCCAGGGCGGCGTGCAGGCGTGCGCGCTCACGATGACGGCGCTGCTCGCGCCCGGCGACGAGGTGCTCGTCCCCGACCCGGCGTGGCCGAACTACGAGATGATCGTCGACATGCTCGGCGGCCGGGCGGTCCGCTACCCGCTGCCGGCGGCCACGGGGTTCGTGCCCGACCCCGACGACGTCGTCGCCCGCATGACCGACCGGACGCGCGTGCTCGTGCTCAACAGCCCCGGCAACCCGACGGGCGCGGTGTTCCCCCGCGACGTCGTGCGCGCCCTCGTCGACGCCGCCGCGGCGCGCGGCATCGTGGTCCTCTCCGACGAGGTGTACGACGAGCTGATCTTCGAGGGTGAGGCGGCGGCCGCGATCACGCTGGACGATGAGCACGTCGTCGCGGTGCACAGCTTCTCGAAGACGTACGCGATGACCGGCTGGCGGGTCGGCTGGGCCGTCGCGCCGACGTGGCTCGCCCCGACGATGGCGAAGCTGCAGGAGCCGCAGCTGTCCTGCATCCCCGACCTGACCAGCGCCGGCGCGCTCGCCGCCCTCGAGGGCCCGCAGGACGCGATCGCGGTGATGCGCGAGGCCTACCGCGCGCGTCGCGACCTGTGCGTCGAGCTCATCACGGCCGCCGGCATCGACGTCGCCGTCCCGCGCGGCGCGTTCTACCTGATGGTCCCGCTCGCGGCGGGCGTCGACAGCCGGCTCGCCGCGATCGACCTCGTCGACCACGGCGTGTCGGTCGCCCCCGGCACCGCGTTCGGCGACGCGGCCGGCGACCACGTGCGCATCTCGCTGGCCAGCGAGGAGCCGGACCTGCGCGAGGGCATCGGACGGCTGACCGCGTGGTACGCGGCCACCGAGGGAGGAGCACGGCGATGAGGTTCGGTGCCGGACTGTGGTGCCTGCAGAGCACGGCGACCGCACCGCGACATCCGGCCCGTGCCTACGACGAGCTGCTCGAGGACGCCGTCGTCATGGAGCGGCTCGGGTTCGACGCGCTGTGGCTCTCCCAGCACCACTTCTTCTACGACGGCTACTGCCCGTCGACGGTGACGGCCGCCGCCGGTGCGCTCGCGGCGACGGAGCGGCTGACCGTCGCGACGGGCATGTCGCTCGCGTCGATGCGCGACCCGCAGCGGCTCGGTGAGGAGTGCGCCGCGCTCGACGCCCGAAGCGGTGGCCGCTTCGAGCTGGGCCTCGGGCTCGGCTACCGCGACGTCGAGTTCGACGGGAAGGGCGTGCCGCGCAAGGAGCGGGTCGGTCGGCGCAAGGACGCGATGCGGGCGGTGAAGGCCGCCGCGCCGGACGTCCCGATCTGGCTCGGCTCGGCGCTGCCCGAGGCGGTCGCGCGCGCCGGCGCGCACGGCCACGGCGTGCTGTTCTCCGGCGCGAACCCGCTCACGCTCGTCCGCGACCTCGCCGCCGCCCACCGTGAGGGCTTCGAGGGCTCCGACCGGGGCGGCGAACGTCCGCGCGTCGCCGCGCTGCGCAACGTCTGGGTGACCGACGACCCGGCGGAGCGGCGTGCGGTCATGGACTGGTTCCGCGCCAGCTACGTGCTGTACGCGGGGCTCGGCTGGTCGGTCCCGAAGCGGGGGGAGACCGCCGCGATGGACTTCACCCGCGAGGTCGACAAGGCCCTCGAGGACGCCGTGTCCACGGCCATCGTCGGCAGTGCCGACGAGGTCACCGAGGGGCTGCAGGAGGTCATCGACGCCGGGGTCGACGAGCTCGTGTTCCGCATCGTCATCGAGGGGGCGCCCCAGCCGGCCGTCCACGAGGTCCTGCACCGCCTCGCCCTCGAGGTGATGCCGCAGCTGCGCGAGCGCGAGGGGGTGGCGGCATGAGGCTCGGTCTGGTCCTGCGTCCCGGCGAGGAGGCCGGCGACGCCCGGGCGGCGGAGGAGGGTGCGTGCGCCCTCGTCGCCGTGGCCACCGACCGCGGTGGGGCGTTCCCCGCGGCCGCGGCCGTCGCGGTGGCGACACGGCACGTCCGTATCGTCGTCCCCGTGCACCTCGGGGCGGACCATCCGGTGACGCTCGCCGAGGACGTCGCGGTGCTCGACAACCTCTCGGGCGGCCGGGCCGTCGCGCTCGTCGACACCGGCGACCTCGACGCGGCCGCGGCCGCGGAGGACCTCGCGCTGCTGCGGGCGGCGCTGCGGGCGCGCCCGGTCCGGCATCAGGGGGAGCGCTGGCGGGTGCCCGCCGGCATCGAGGGGCACGAGGCGCCCGAGGCCGTGGAGGTGACGCCCAAGCCCGTGCAGGTGAGCGTGCCGCTGTGGCTGACCGGTGCGGTCGCACCGGCCGTCGGCCCGGCCGCCGGTGTGGTCGTGCTCGCGGGCGGTGGCGTCGCTGCGGATCCGACGGCGGACGTGCAGCCCGCGCTGCTCGACGTCGGCGGGTCGGAGGCGACGCTCGACGCGGACCGCGACGCCGTCGTCGCGCTGGCGGACGCCGGTGCGACGCACACGCTGCTGCGGGCGCCGGACCCGACCGTCGCCGCGCCGCTCGTCGCTCGCTTCCTGATCCCCGAGGTCGGCATGACCGGCTTCCCGCGGGTCGTCGCCGAGACGATGCTGCCGCCGGCGTGGCCGGGGCCCGCCCGCTACGTGGGTGGTCCGGAGGACCGTGGGGCATGGCGCGACGGTGAGGTGGGCGCGTGAGCGGGTCGACGGTGACGACGGATCGGGCACCGGAGCCGCGCGGTCCCTACCCGCACTCCCGCATCGACGGGGACCTCGTGTTCGTCACCGGCCAGATCGGGCGTGACCCGGCGACGGGCGACTTCGTGCCCGGCGGCTTCGCGGCCGAGTTCGAGCAGGCGATCGCGAACCTCACGGCGATCCTCGCCGAGTCGGGCGCGACCCTCGCCGACGTGCTGCACGCGACCGTCCAGTTCGTCGAGGAGGACGATCTGGACGCGATGAACCGGATCTTCGGGGCGCACTTCGGCGACCCGAGGCCGGCGCGCACCTCCTACGGCGTCGCCTTCCTGTGGAAGGGCGCGAAGGTCCAGATCGACGCCGTCGCCCGGCTGCGCCCCCGCTGAGCCGTTCGGGACCGGCCTGCGCGGTGGTGAGGCCGCCAGTTTGAGAACGAGTGTTCGTTCGCTAGCATGATCGAACGAACGCACGCTTGGGAGAGCGAGCGGTCAGCGCGGCCCCCGCGGCCGCCACAGGGGGGAGCGAGCCCGTGACCGGACAGGACGCCACGGCACCGGTCGTGCGCCTGCAGGGCATCAACAAGTGGTTCGACGACAACCACGTGCTGCGCGGTGTCGACCTGGCGGTCAGCCGCGGGGAGCACGTCGTCGTCTTCGGCCCCTCCGGCTCCGGCAAGTCGACGCTGCTGCGCACGATCAACCTCCTCGAGGAGCCGCAGAAGGGCTCGGTCGCGATCCTGGGGGTCGAGTACGGGCCCGGGCTGGACGGGGAGATCGCCGGCCGGCGGCGCGGTGACGCCCGCGAGCTCCGTCAGCACGTCGGCATGGTCTTCCAGCAGTTCAACCTGTTCCCGCACATGACGGTGCTCGACAACGTCGCGATCGCCCTGCGCCGCGTCCGTGGGGTCGACCGCGCCGAGGCTGAGGAGCGTGCCGCCCGTCAGCTGCGTCGCGTCGGGCTGCTCCAGAAGGTCAGCGCGTTCCCCGCACAGCTGTCCGGCGGGCAGCAGCAGCGCGTCGCCATCGCCCGTGCCCTCGTCCTCGACCCCGACGTCATGCTGTTCGACGAGCCGACGTCCGCGCTCGACCCGGAGCTCGTCGGTGAGGTCCTCGGCGCGATGCGTGACCTCGCCGAGACCGGCATGACGATGGTCGTCGTCACCCACGAGATGGGCTTCGCCCGCGAGGTCGGTGACCTGAACGTCTTCATGGACGAGGGCGTCATCGTCGAGCAGGGCGGCCGCGAGATCTTCACCGAGTCGCGCGAGGCCCGCACCCGCGACTTCATCAAGGCCGTCCTGTGAGCGCCCCCGTGCTGCCCGTCCTCGCCCAGCAGGTCGTCACCTTCAGCTGGAAGGTGATCACCGACAACCTCGACGTCCTCTGGGCCGGCGTCCGGCTCACCGTGTTCGTCTCGGTCCTCTCGTTCACGATCGCGACCGTCCTCGGCGTCTTCGTCGCCCTCGCCCGGATGTCGGAGCGACGGGTCGTCGCCGCCGCGGCCGCCGCCTACATCAACGTGCTGCGCGCCATCCCGCTGCTCGTCTTCATCGTCTTCATCTACTACGGCGTCGCCATCTACTTCGGCCTGACGTTCGCGACCGGCATCCAGGCGGGCATCTTCGCCTTCTCCCTGCAGTACTCGGCGTGGCTCGGGGAGATCTTCCGCTCCGGCATCCAGGCGGTCCCCAAGGGGCAGCGGGAGGCCGCGATGGCCGTCGGGATGGGACCGGTGCGCACCTTCGTCACCGTCATCCTGCCCCAGGCCGTCCGCGTCGCCACCCCGCCGACCGGCAACATGATGGTCGGGATGGTGAAGGACTCGGCGCTGCTGTACGTCATCGGCGTGCAGGAGCTGTTCCGCAACGCCCAGCTGCTCGCGAACCGCACGTTCCGCTACTTCGAGATCTACCTGGCGATCGTGCTGATCTACCTGACGCTCACCACGACCGTCTACTACGGCATGAAGTTCCTCGAGCAGCGGCTGCAGCCCGTCGACGTCCTCGCGACGGCGCCGCGCCGCTTCGCACCGTTCGAGCGTCGCCGCCGCGAGCGGCTCCTCGAGCTGCGCGAGCGCATCGGCGCCGAGGCGGCGCCCACGCGCATCGTCGCGCCGGAGGCGGGCGCATGACGCCCGCACGTTCTCACGATCTGCGTCGCAACCGCGACGGGGGGAGATGCACGATGAGCACCATAGGAGGGAGAGCATGAAGCAGTTCCGACGCTTCGGCGCTGTCCTGGCGGTCGCCGTCGTCCTCAGCGCCTGCGGTTCGGGCGAGGAGGCCGCGGAGGAGACCACCAGCGCGCCGACCGGTGACGACGGTCCCGTCGTCACCGTCCAGGACCCGACGTTCGACCGGGTCGCGGAGATCAAGGAGCGGGGGACGCTGCGGGTCGGGATGACCCTGCAGTTCGAGCCGCAGATGTACCGCGACGAGAACAACGAGCCGGCGGGGTACGACGTCGTCCTCGTCCAGAAGCTCGCCGAGGACCTCGGCGTCGAGCTCGAGATCAGCGACCTCGAGTTCCCCGCACTGATCCCCGGCATGCTCGCCGGCCAGTTCGACATGATCTCCGTCGGCCTGGTCAACCGTCCGGCACGTGCGGAGCTCATGGGCTTCACGCGTCCCTACGTCCCCTACCGACAGGTCGTCCTCGTCAACTCCGGCAAGGGCTTCACGTCGCTCGACGAGCTGAACAGCTCGAGCGTGACCTTCGCCGCCCTCGAGGGCTCGACGGCCGCGCAGCGGGTGACCGACAACTTCCCGGACGCGCAGCTCGCCGAGCGTGAGCAGGCCGCGGCGTTCCTGGAGGTGGCCTCGGGCCGTGTCGACGCGATGATCGTCGAGGAGTACCTGGCCCGTGGGTTCCTGGCCGAGAACACCGGCGTCGAGATCCTCGGCGAGCCGCTCAGCCAGTCCTACGGCCGTTGGGCCACCCCGCGTGGTGACGTCCTGTGGCTGGACTACGTGGACAACTGGCTGGACTTCTACACGGCCAGCGGGGACCTGAACCGCTGGTACGAGGAGACCGTCGGTCCGACGGAGGGTCTCCCGGGTTCGTGATGCACCCATGAGCACCCCGCAGTCCCCGGCCCCGGGCGCCTTCGTCACTGGAGGCGCCCGGGGCATCGGGCGGGCGATCTGCGAGACGCTCGCGCGACGCGGCGACGTCGTGTTCCTCGCCGACCGCGACGCGGACCTCGCCGAGTCGTCCGCGGCCGAGCTCCGCGCCGAGGGCCTCGACGTCCGCGCCCGCACCGTCGACGTGTCCGACGTGACCGCGACCGCCACCAGCATCACCGCGGCGGACGACGAGGTCCCGCTCGCGACCCTCGTCAACAACGCCGGGGTCGCCCTCACCCGCCCCCTGCTCGACGTCGCACCCGAGGACTTCGACCGGGTCGTCGGCGTCAACCTGCGCGCCGTCTACTTCGCCCTCCAGGCCGCAGCGCGTCGCATGGTCCCCCGCGGCACCGGCAGCATCGTCAACGTCGCGTCCACCTCCGCGTTCACCGCCTCGACCTCCCCGATGTCCGTCTACGACCTCACCAAGGGTGCGGTCCGCATGCTGACGGTGACCACCGCCCGCGAGCTCGCCCCGACGGGCGTGCGGGTCAACGCGGTCGCGCCGGGCACGGTCGACACCGAGCTGACCCGTGCGGTCGCGAGCACCGGGCGCGGCCTCGACGACCTCGCCGCCACCCGCATCCCCATGGGTCGGATCGGCCGGCCCGACGACGTCGCCGGTGCCGTCGCGTTCCTCACCGCGGACGACGCCGCCTACGTGACCGGCCACACCCTCGTCGTCGACGGGGGGTGGCTCACGTGAGCGCGGAGTCGGCCATCGGCCGCGTCGCCGTCGTCTCCGGGGCCGGATCCGGCATCGGGCGCGCCGTCGCGGTCGCGCTCGCCACCGACGGGGTCCACGTCGGCTGCCTCGACCGCGACGCCGACGCCGCCGCCGCCACCGCCGCACTGCTGCCCGACGCGACCCCGCTCGTCGCCGACGTGCGTGACGCGGCCGCGGTCGCGGGAGCCGTCGACGCGCTCGCCGCCGCGACCGGTCGCGTCGACGTCGCCGTCGCGTGTGCGGGCATCGAGATCCACGGCACCACGCACGAGCTCGACCTCGAGGTGTTCCAGCGCATCCAGGACGTCAACGTGGCCGGCTCGCTCCACCTCGCCCGGGCCGCCGCCCGGCACATGGCCGCCGGAGGTGACGGCGGGCGGATCGTCCTCATCGGCTCGGTCAACTCCCAGGTCGCCCTCGCCGGGCAGGTGTCCTACGCCACCTCGAAGGGGGCGGTCCTCATGCTCGGCCGCGCGCTCGCCGTCGACCTCGCGCCGGACGCCATCACCGTCAACGTCGTCGGCCCGGGCGTGACCGACACGCCGATGAGCGCCGCGAGCCTGGCCGACCGGGAACGGTCGCAGCGGCTGCTGGACCGCATCCCGCTCGGACGGGCCGCCGACCCCGCCGAGATCGCCGCCGCCGTCGCGTTCCTCGCCTCGCCGGCGGCCTCCTACGTCACCGGTGCCTACCTTCCGGTCGACGGTGGCTGGCTCGCGCACGGCTGACCGGCCCGACGGCCGCGACGTCCCCGAGGCGGCCGCGGCACCCCAGCACGGAGGGACGCACGGTGGACACCGCGCTGATCGTCGACACGCTCCTGAGCGCCCCCGTGCTCGCGTTCGCCGTCGCGGTGCTCGCCGGGCTCGCGCGCTTCGACCTGCGCCTGCCGGACACGCTCCCGCCGATCCTCTCGACGTTCCTGCTGTTCGCCATCGGCCTCAAGGGCGGCCGCAGCATGGGCGGCGCGTCACCGCTCGAGCTGCTCGGACCGCTCGTGGCCGTGCTCGCCATCGGCGTGGTCGCGCCGCTCGTCGCGTTCGCGGTCATGCGCGGGTTCGTCCGGCTCGGCCGCGTCGACGCCGCCGGGGTCGCCGCCCACTACGGCGCGTTCTCCACCGTGACCTTCATCGTCACCATCGCCGTCATCGAGGACCGCGGGCTCCCCTTCGAGGGGCTCCTCGCGGGCCTGCTGGCGTTCGACTTCATCGGCATCGTCGTCGGCCTCGCGCTCGTCGGCGCCGCAGGGGGCACGGCCACCCGGGGCGGCCTGTCGGGCACCCTCGGACGGATCCTGCGGGGCCGGAGCATCGCCTACATCCTCAGCGGGCTCGTCATCGGCGCGCTCGCCGGCGACGCCCGGCTCGGCCCCATCGACCCGTTCTTCGTCGGCCTGTTCCAGGGCGCCCTCGTGCTGTTCCTGCTCGAGATGGGGGCGATCGCCGCCGAGCGGCTGCGCACCGTCGCCGCCGTCGGACCCCGCCTCGTCGTCGCCGCCATCGCGCTCCCGCTGCTCAACGGCACGTTCGGTGCCGGCGTCGGCGCGCTCATCGGCCTGTCCACCGGCGGTGTCCTCATCCTCGCGATGCTGGCGGCCAGCAGCTCCTACATCGCCGCGCCGGCAGCGGTCCGCCTCGCGCTGCCCGAGGCCGACCCGGCCCTGTCGATCACCGCCTCCCTCGGGCTGACCTTCCCGTTCAACCTGACCGTCGGCATCCCGCTGTTCCTGTGGGTCGCCACGGCGCTCACCTGACGGCAGACTGCGACCCGGGGGCGGCACGGGGGCGGCCGCGAGGAGGCATCACGTGGACACGACGCAACGCCAGATCGTCACCGTCATCGCCGAGGCGGCCGTCGAGCAGCAGCTCATCGACGACGTGAAGCGGCTCGGCGCCAAGGGGTACTCCGTCGGCCACGTGCGGGGGGAGGGCACGACCGGCCGGATGCTGCAGGACCTCAACGGGCCCAGCGTCCGCCTCGAGACGATCGTCACCGAGGCGGTCGCCGACGCGATCCTCGCGCACCTCGCGGAGCGCTACTTCGGCCGCTTCGCCGTCGTCGCGTGGGTGTCGCCCGCTCGGGTCCTCCGCTCCGAGCGGTTCTGACGGCCTAGAGTCGGAGGACGCGAGGAGGCACGGACGGTGGCGGTCGGTCTGCAGGTGGCGCTGATCGCCGTGCTGCTCGGCGTCAACGCGCTGCTCGCCGGGAGCGAGGTCGCCCTGATCTCGCTGCGGGAGGCGCAGATCGCCCGGTTGGAGGAGCGCGGCGCCCGCGGGCGTGCGGTCGCGACGCTCGCGAGGGACCCCAACCGCTTCCTCGCCACCATCCAGATCGGCATCACCCTCTCCGGGTTCCTCGCCAGCGCGACCGCCGCCGTCTCCCTCGCCGAGCCCCTCGTCCCCCTGCTCGACCCGCTGGGTGCGGCGGCACGGCCCGTCGCCGTCGTGCTCGTCACGGCCGTGCTGACCTTCGTCACGCTCGTGCTCGGCGAGCTCGCGCCGAAGCGCATCGCCATGCAGCGGGCCGAGGGGTGGGCGCTGGCCGCCGGCGGTCTGCTCGTCGCCCTTGCGCGCGTCTCCGGGCCGGCCGTGTCGCTGCTCGGCGTGTCCACCGACCTCGTGGTGCGCCTCGCCGGCTCCGACCCGTCGCAGGGCCGTGACGCGCTGACGCAGGAGGAGGTCCGCGACCTCATCGCCACCGGCGGGCTGTACGAGCCGGAGGAGCGGCGCATCATCACCGGTGCGCTCGAGGCGGCCGACCGCGTCCTCCGGGAGGTGCTGCGGCCGCGCCGGACCGTCGTCGCCCTGCGGTCCGACACCCCGGCCCCGGACGCGCTCCGGCGGCTCGTCGCCAGCGGCCACAGCCGCGCCCCCGTCTACACGGAGCGGCTGGACGACACCGACCGGATCGTCGGGGTGATGGACCTCGTGCACGCCGGCGGCACGGTCGCCGACCACGCACGCCCCATCGTCGCCCTGCCGGACTCGCTCGGGCTCATCGACGCGCTGCGACGGCTCCAGACGTCGCACACGTCCCTCGCCGTCGTCGTCGACGAGTACGGCGGCGTGTCCGGCATCGTCAGCATCGAGGACCTGATGGAGGAGCTCGTCGGGGAGATCCACGACGAGTACGACCGCGACGTGCGGGACGCGATCCGCAACCCGGACGGCTCGGTCAGCGTCGTCGGCCGCTACCCGCTGCACGACCTCGTCGACGTGCGCATCGAGCTGCCCGCGGAGGAGATCGCCGAGGCGGACGCCGTGACCGTCGCGGGGCTCGTCAGCGAGCTGCTCGGCCGGCTGCCCGAGGTCGGCGACGAGGTCGAGGTCGGCGGCTACCACCTGCGGGTCGACGTCGTCGCCGGCCGGACCGCCGGCCGGGTGACCCTGCGGCCGTCCGGCTGACGTGGACGTGGTCCCGCGCCGTCGCGCGCGTCCGCTTCACTGCGCGGTCCAACCGCGGTACGAGGGGTGAGCATGGGTCGGCGGTCGGGCGGCGGTCGCCCGCCCGAGGAGGCAGCGTCCGACGGGGCGCCGTCCCGCCACGCGTGGGCGGACCCGGGTGCGGAGACGGTCGCCCCGGGCGTGCACCGCATCCCGCTGCCGCTGCCGATGGACGGGCTGCGGGCCGTCAACGTCTACGCCGTGGAGGACGGCGACGGGCTCGTCCTGATCGACGGCGGCTGGGCCCTCGACGTCTCCCGGGA
>CAJXTG010000027.1 GCA_913060655.1 uncultured Nitriliruptoraceae bacterium
TCGACATGCCGGTGCCGTACGAGCTGATCGTCGTCGACGACGGATCGACCGACGGCGCGGTCGAGGCCATCGAGCGCGGCTGGGTCCCGAACGCGACCGCGGTCCGGGTGGTCACCGCGCGGCGGAACCGTGGGAAGGGTTCGGCGCTTCGGAGGGGCTTCAGCCTCGCCCGGGGTGCGATCCTTGGGGTCCAGGACGCGGACCTCGAGTACGACCCGGAGCAGATCCCTGACCTCATCCGGCTCCTCCTCGACGACGAGGCGGACGTCGTCTTCGGGTCGCGCCAGTTCGGCGCGAACGCCTCGTACTCGTTCTGGTACACGACTGGGAATCGAGTCATCAGCCTCTTCGCGTCGATGCTGTTCGACCGGATCACGACGGACGCCTACACCTGCTTCAAGTTCATGCGGCGGGAGGCGTACGAGGGGCTGGTCCTCTCCGCCGATGGGTTCGACATCGAGGCGGAGCTGACCGGCGGGTTGCTGCGAGGAGGGTGGCGCTATCGGGAGCTCCCGATCCGTTACGCGGCACGGAGCCGTGAGGAAGGGAAGAAGATCCGCGCGGCCGATGGGGTGCGCGCCATGGCGACGCTGCTGCGGGTACGCGTCCTCGGAGCCTGAGTCCCTCGCGACGCGCGGCGTCCTCACGCGCGGCCTCCAACTAGGCTTGTGGCCGGGTGCTTCACGTCGCACGGGATCGGCGGCGCAGGCGGGGGACGGTGAGGTTGTTCACGACGAGTGACCGCGAATCCGCGCGGGACCCTGTGGGCGCGTCCTCCACGGAGCCGCATGGTGTCGCCGTGGTCGTGGCACTCCTCGTCGTGGCGCTGGTTGCCGCCGTGGTGACCGGCGGTGATCTGCTCGTCGTGGGCGTGGTCTCCGTCATCGCCATCGGTGTCGCCCGAGCCGACATGGTTCGGCAGGCCTTCGAAGCTGCCGCTCGATTGGCGCGGGGTGGTCGCACGGCCCTCCTGGGTCGGCCTGCGCTCCTCGCGATCGCTGCGGTCGGGGTCGCGCTCCGGCTGCGGGCCTTCCTCGTCGATCGCGCGCTCTGGTTGGATGAGGCGGCTCTGGCTCGCAGCTTCCTCGAGCGCGATCTGCTGCAGCTCCTCGCGTACCCACTCATGGAGGACCAGTCCGCGCCGCCTGGGTTCATCGTCGGCGTGCACGCCCTCGTGAGGGTTCTCGGCTTCGACGAGACCACGCTGCGGCTCCTGCCGTTGCTCGCCTCCGTGATGACCGTGCTGCTCGCGGTCCTCGTGGCGGAGGGGGCGTTCCGAACCCGCGCAGGTCGTGCCCTGTTCGTCGGGCTCGTCGCCCTCTCGCCGATCCTGATCTACTACGCGCAGGAGCACAAGCAGTATGCGCTCGACGGTCTTGCCGCCGTCTCCCTGCTCCTCATCAGGGACCGCGGATGGATCGATCGGTATCCGTGGCGCACAGGCCTCACACTCGCCGTCGTGGCGTTCTTCTCCCTCCCCGGAGCCATTCTCGTCGGCGTCCTCGTCGGCCTGCAAGCCCTCGAATCGCCGCGCCTGTCGGACCTTCGTCGCATGGTGCCGCCGGGGCTCCTCGCGCTCACCGGCATCGCTGCCCACCTCGCGTACACGCTGCGTTCGGGGACCGACCGGGGGCGCATGGTGCGGCTCTGGACGAACGCAGGGGCGTTCCCTCCCGACGCGGGACTGGTGGAACAGCTGGACTGGCTCGCCGGGAAGTTCCTCGAGATCTCCTGGGTCGGGCTCGCCCACGGGGACATCGGCGGGAGCAGGGTCGGCGTCACGTATCCGCTGCTCGTGCTGCCGTTCCTCGCGCTCCTGCTCATCGCGCTACGACGGCTGGGGTACACCGCGCGATTCGCCATCTTGGTGCTCCTCACCGCTGTGCTGCTCGCGTATCTCACGCTGTATCCGATCGCGAGCCGGCTGTCCCTTCATCTCGTCCCGGCGCTCGCATTCCTCGCGGTGATGGGATTCGAGCAGGTGGCCGCACGCCTCCGCGCTTCGACCGACGTGCCGGTGCCCGCCACTCTGGTGCTCGCGATGACCGTCCTCCTCCTGCCGGTGAGCACGGCGATCGATCGGGTGATCGCGCCTCGTGACACGATGGACATCCGACAGGCGGTCGCGGTGGTCGGTGAGGGGCATCGTTCCGGCGACGTCGTCATCTCCAACGAGTTCTCGCGGTTGGCGTGGGACGTCTACGTCGACAGCGAACTGCTGTCGCCGACCTTCCGGGTCGACTGGGACGCCGACGCGGGCGGGACAGCAGAGACGGTCGGGGCACTGCTCGCTCAGTACGCGCCGGTGGGCGCGGAACGTGAGGCGCTGCCTCGCCGGTTCTGGTTCTTCGCTCCGCATCGCGCGAGCCAGTTGCGGTCCGCGATGCTGGCGGTGGCCGACGACAACGGGATGACCGTCGTGTGCGACGTCCTCGACCACGGGCTCTTCATCGGGGTACTCAGTGAGGAAGTGGAGGCGCCGGACCCTGAGCTGTGCGGAGCGTCCTGAGAGCAGCTGAGCTCCGGTGGCTCCGCCTACTCGCAGCACTTCCCGAGCCAGCCGCAGCTGCGGCAGCGGGTGTGCGCATGCTCCTGCTGCAGCGGCGCGTCGCACACGGGGCAGGGGGCGCCGGCGACCTGCCCGACGTCGCACGCCTCCTGCGGGGTCGACAGCGGCCGGGTCTCCACGGGTGCCCCCTACGCGTCGGGACGTTCGGCGAGCCCGAGGTTAGTGGCGACCTCCCGCGTGGCCGTGGAACGGTTGAGCGTGTAGAAGTGCAGGCCCGGCGCGCCGGCGTCCATCAGCGTCGCGCACAGCTCGGTGGCGACCTCGACGCCGACGGCCCGCACCGCCGCCGGATCGTCGGCGACGGCGTGGAGCCGCTCGGCCAGCCAGGCCGGGAACGTCGCCCCCGACAGGGCGGCGAACCGTTCGATCTGCGCGAGGTTCGTCACCGGCATGATCCCGGGCAGCACCGGCTTCGTGCAGCCGAGGGCGGCGAGGTCGTCGACGAGCCGCAGGTAGTCGTCGGCGGCGAAGAAGAACTGGGTGACGGCGTAGTCGGCCGCCTCGAGCTTCGCGGCGAGATGCCGGCGGTCGTCGGCCAGCGACGTCGCCGCCGGATGGCCCTCCGGATGGGCGGCGACCCCGACGGACGTGTCGGCCGGGGCGACCGTACGGACGAGGTGGACGAGGTCGACGGCATGTTCGAGGGCCCGCACCGGCTCGTCGACGCCGGCGGGCGCGTCGCCGCGCAGCGCGAGGACGTTGCGCACCCCGGCGGCCGTGTAGCCGGCGACGATGCTGCGCAGCTCGTCGAGCGTGTGGTCGACGGCGGTGAGGTGCGCGACCGGGTTGATGCCGTCGGCGAGCAGGTCGACGACCAGCCGGTGGGTGAGCTCCCGGGTCGACCCGCCCGCCCCGTAGGTGACCGACACGAACGACGGGTCGAGCGGGGCGAGGTCGACGATGGTGCGCCGCAGCGTCGCGGCGGCCTCCTCGGTCCGCGGCGGGAAGAACTCGAACGACACCGTCGGCCCGTCGGCGACCAGCCGGCCGACCGGCGTGCCGACCGCCGTGCCGCCGGCGTCGTCGCCGGTCACCGCTCCGGCCGGTCGGTGGGGGCGAGGCGCAGCCGCACGTCCACGGCGACCACGCCCTGCCCGTCGGGGCGGACGAACACCGGGTTGAGGTCGAGCTCGGCGACCTCCGGCAGGTCCTCGACCATCGCGTTGACCCGGTGGATCAGGTCGGTCAGCGCGGCGACGTCGGCCGGCGGGTCGCCGCGGTAGCCGCGCAGCAGCGGCGCCATGCGCAGCTCCGACAGCATGTCGTCGACGTCCCGGTCGGTGACGGGGGTGATGCGCACGGCGACGTCGCGCAGCAGCTCGACGAGCGTGCCGCCCATGCCGGTGACGATGATCGGGCCGAACGACGGGTCGTGGGTGACGCCGACGACCATCTCCACGCCGCCGTCGACCATCTCCTGCACGAGGTAGCGGCCCGCATGCTCGCCGAGGTCGTGGGCGTGCAGGTTCGTCGCGATCGTGCCGATCGCGTCGGCGACGGCCGCGCCGGAGTCGAGGCCGAGGACGAGCCCGCCGACGTCGGCCTTGTGGATGGCGGCGGCGACCTTCACGGCGACGGGCACGTCCCAGGTGCGCTGCAGCGCCGCACCCTCCTCGGGGGTGCTGACGAACCCGCTGCGGGCCGTGGGGATCCCGTACGCGGCGAGGATGGCGGTCGCCTCCTCGGTGCTGCACCAGCGTCCGGCGTCCTCCCCGGCCCGCCGCTGCGCCGCGGTCGGCGCGGCCGTGTCGGCGAGCACCTCCTCGACGACGGCGCGGGCGCCGTCACGGTCGATGCCGTCCGGTTCGACGACGTCGCCGAGGGGCCGGCGCCGCCAGCGGGCGTAGTCGGCGACCCGGCCGAGCGCACGGGCGGCCGTCTCGGGGAACGCGAACGACGGGATGCCGGCACCCTCGAGCGCTTCGGGCATGCCGGTCGCGGACATGAACACGCTGACGACGGGCACGTCGGCGGGCAGCTCCGCCTTCGCGGCGATGAGCGCGCGGGCGACGTCGTCGGTCGCGGTCGTGCCCGTCGGGATGAAGATGACGAACAGCGCGTCGACCTCGTCGGCACCACCGAGCACCGTCATCGCCCGCCGGTACGCGTCGGGCGACGCGGACGCGATCATGTCGACCGGGTTGGACATGCCCGCCTCGGCGGGCAGGAACTCGGCCAGCTGGGCGACGGTCCGCTCGCTGAGCGCCGGCACCTCCAGCCCGTTCGACTCGAGCGCGTCGGCGGCGAGGATGCCCGGCCCGCCGGCGTTGGTCAGCACGGCGACCTTGCGGCCGCGCGGCAGCCCCTGGCTGGAGAGCATCGTCGCGACGTCGAACAGCTCCTCGAGCGTGTCGGTGCGGATCACGCCGGCCTGGCCGAACAGCGCACCGACCGCCGTGTCGCCCGCACCGATCGCGGCGGTGTGGCTCGATGCGGCCCGCTCGCCCGCGCCGGTGCGGCCGGACTTCACCGCGACGATCGGCTTGGAGCGGGAGATCCGGCGGGCGATGCGGGAGAACTTGCGCGGGTTCCCGAACGACTCGAGGTACATGAGGATGACGTCGGTGTCCTCGTCCTCCTCCCAGTACAGCAGCAGGTCGTTGCCGGACAGGTCGGCCTTGTTGCCGACGGACACGAACGTGGAGATGCCGAGCCCGAGCCGTTCGACGTGCTCGAGCACCGCGAGGCCGAGCGCCCCCGACTGCGACGACATCGACACGCGGCCGGGACGTGGGAACGTCGTCGAGAACGTCGTGTTCATCCGCACGTCGTCCCGGCCGTTCATCAGCCCCATGCAGTTCGGGCCGACGAGGCGCATGCCGTGCGCACGGGCCCGGGCGAGCAGCTCGTCCTGCAGCGCCTCACCGCCGTCGACCTCGGCGAACCCGGCGGAGATGACGCACGTCGCCTTCACGCCGAGCCGGCCCGCCTCCTCGACGACGTCGTTGACGAGCGGCGCGGGGACGCACACCAGCACGAGGTCGGGCACCTCCGGGCAGTCCGACAGCGTCGGGTAGGTCGCCACACCCTGCACGGAGCGGGCGTTGGGGTTGACCGGGTAGACGGCGCCGTGGAACCCGCCGCGCAGCGCGTTGTCGAACACGAGCCCGCCGATGGCCAGCGGGTTGCGCGACGCACCGACGACGGCGATCGTGTCGGGCTTGAGGAACCGGGCGATCGCCGCGGACGCGGCACGCCGCTCCTCGTCGTCGACGACGGTGAGGAACCGCTCCGTCAGCCGCGTCTCCAGGTCGCTGCGGACCACCCCGCCGTCGTCGCCCGCCTCGTACTCGAGGCCGAGCTGGCGCACCAGGTTCAGCATGCGCGTGTTGCCCGACAGGATGTCGCCGGTGAGGCGGGTGATGCCGACCTCGCCGGCACGCAGCGCCACCTCCCGCACGAGGGCGGTGCCGATGCCGCGGCCCTGCTCGGCGTCCTCGACGAGCGCGGCGAACTCGGCCCGGCCCGGGTCGTCGTCGAGCTCGTAGCGGGCGATGCCGAGCAGCCGTTCGGTGTCGCCGCGGCCGCGGGTCGCGACGACGGCGAACTGGCCGGGCGGGGTCAGGTCGACGAACCGGCCGACGTTGCTGCCATCGAGCGTGAACGGCCCCATGAACCGTGACCGGCGCGACTCGGGCGACGTGCGCGACCACATCGCCAGCAGCCGGTCGGCGTCGGACGGTTCGACCTCGCGGAGGCGCACGGTCGTGCCGTCGGCGAGGACGTGGTCGCGGGGCAGGGTCATGACGGGGCGGGCTCCCGTTCGCGGGCGTTGAAGTAGGTCGCCTCCGGATGGTGCAGCACGATCGCGGAGGTCGACTGCTCCGGGTGGAGCATGAACTCGTCGGTGAGCGACACGCCGATCGGGGTGGGGTCGACGAGGCGGAACAGCAGCTCCTGGTCCTCGAGGTTCGGGCACGCCGGGTAGCCGAACGAGTAGCGGGAGCCGCGGTAGCCCTGCCGGAACCAGTCCTGCGGGGTCGGCCCGTCGTCGCCGGCGATGCCGAGCTCCTCACGGATGCGGCGGTGCCACAGCTCGGCGAGCGCCTCGGCCATCTCCACGCCGAACCCGTGCGCGAACAGGTAGTCCTGGTACGCGTCACGTTCGAACAGGTCGGCGGCGACCTCGCTGATGCGCTGCCCCATCGTGACGACCTGCACGCCGAGCACGTCGGGCACGCGATCGTCGACGGGGCGGAGGAAGTCGGCGATGGCGAGGAACCGGCCGCGGTCCTGCCGGGGGAACGTGAAGCGGGCGAGCGCACGTTCGAGCGGTGCGTCGGGGTCCCACACGACGACGTCGTCACCGTCGCCGTTGGCCGGGTAGTAGCCGTAGACGACGGACGGGGTGACGATCCGCTCGGCCTTCGCCCGGGCGACGAGCTCGCGCAGCACCGGCCGGGCCTCCCGCTCGAGCAGCTCCCGGTAGCCGTCCGGCCCGAGGTCGCCGGGGGTGAAGCCCCACTGGTTGCGGAACAGCGCCACCTCGTTGATCAGCGGCACGATGTCGTCGAGCGGCACGCCCCGCACGATGCGGGTGCCCCAGAACGGCGGGGTCGGGACGGGCGTGTCGGCGGCGACGAGCGAGCGGGGCCGGCCGTGGGCGTCGACCGCCGGTGGGGCCTCCGCCGGCCGTGGTGCCGGCCGGGCACGCCGCGGCCTCGGCGCGGCGTCGACCGTGCCGCCCGTCGCGCCGTCCGCTGCGGAATCGGACGTGCTCGCGGTGGGCGTGTCGGTGTCGCCGGTGGCGAGCACGTCGGCGAGGACCCGCAGCGCCTCGAACGCGTCCTTGCAGTAGAAGACGCTGCCGTCGTAGAGGGTGCGCAGGTCGTCCTCGACGTAGCCGCGGGTGAGCGCCGCCCCGCCGAGCAGCACCGGGTAGTGGGCGACCCCGCGGTGGTTCATCTCCTCGAGGTTCTCCCGCATGATCACCGTCGACTTCACGAGCAGCCCCGACATGCCGATCGCGTCGACGCCGTGCTCCTCGGCGGCCGCGAGGATCTGGTCGATGGACTGCTTGATGCCGAGGTTGACGACCTCGTAGCCGTTGTTGCGCAGGATGATGTCGACGAGGTTCTTGCCGATGTCGTGCACGTCCCCCTTGACCGTCGCGATCAGCACCTTGCCCTTCGCCGAGGCGGACGCGCCGCCGGCGGCCTCGATGTGCGGCTCGAGGTGGGCGACCGCCGTCTTCATCGTCTGCGCGGACTGCAGCACGAACGGCAGCTGCATGCGCCCGTCGGCGAACAGCTCGCCGACGGTGCGCATCCCGGCGAGCAGGTACGCGTTGATGATCTCGAGCGGCGGATGGGTCGTGAGCGCCTCGTCGAGGTCCCCCTCGATGCCGTCCGGGTCGCCGTCGACGATGCGCCGCTCCAGCCGCTCCTCGACGGTCAGCGCCGCGAGCTCGTCGGCGGACGCCTTCGTCGACGTGACCCCGTCGAACAGGGCCATGAGTGCGGTCAGCGGGTCGTAGTCGTCGGGTGCCGTCCCGCCCCGGCCGGCAGCGCCGCGCCGGTCGTGGATCAGGTCGCGGGCGACCTCGACCTGCTCGTCGTCGATGCGGTGCAGCGGCAGGATCCGGCCCGGATGGACGATCGCCGAGTCGAGCCCGCGGGCGATCGCCTCCTCGAGGAACACCGAGTTCAGCACGTGCCGGGCGGCGGGGGACAGGCCGAACGACACGTTCGACAGGCCCAGCGTCGTGTGGCAGCCGGGCACCGCCCGCTTCACCTGCGCGATCGCGTCGAGCGTCTCCATCGCGTCACGGCGCAGGTCGTCCGCGCCGCTGCCGAGGGGGAACGTGAGGCAGTCGAAGATCAGGTCGTGCGGCTCGAGGCCGTACTCGTCGATGGCGATGCGGGCGACCCGCTCGCACACGCGCACCTTCCAGTCGGCGGTGCGGGCCTGCCCGTCCTCGTCGATCGCGAGGACGACGACGGCGGCGCCGTAGCGTTTCGCGAGCGGCAGCAGCACGTCGGCCTTGGTCCGCCCGTCCTCGAGGTTCACCGAGTTGATGACGGCACGGCCGCCGAGGCGCACGAGCGCCGCCTCGATCACGTCGGTCTGCGTCGAGTCGATCACCAGCGGCAGCGTCGACTGCGTCGCGTACCGGTCGACGATGGTGACCATGTCGGGCACGCCGTCACGGCCGACGTAGTCGACGCACAGGTCGAGGACGTGCGCACCCTCGCGGGTCTGGGAGCGGGCGAGCTGGACGACGCCCTCGAGGTCGCCGGCGAGCATCAGCTCACGGAACGCCTTCGACCCGTTCGCGTTGGCCCGCTCGCCGATCGCGAGGAACGTGTTCTCCTGCTCGAACGGCACCGCCGTGTACAGCGACGCGAGCGCCGGCCGGTACTCGACGACGATCGTCTCCCGCGCGTCGCCCGCCGGATCGGTGCGGGCCGGGTCGGTCGTCCGGCCGGCCGCGCCGGCACGGGCCGACCCGGGCCGGTCGAGCAGCCGCGGCCGCGGCGTCACCGTCGACACGGCGTCGACGACGGCGGCGAGGTGTGCGGGCGTGGTGCCGCAGCAGCCGCCGACGATGCCGACGCCGAACTGGTCGACGAACTCGCGGTGCGCGGCGGCCAGCTCGTCGGGGGAGAGGCGGTAGACGGTGCGGCCGTCGACGAGCTCCGGCAGGCCGGCGTTCGGCAGGATCGAGATCGGCAGCCGGGAGGCGCGGGCGAGGGTGCGGACGTGCTCGCGCATGTCGGCCGGACCGGTCGCACAGTTGATGCCGAGCACGTCGATGGCGAGCGGGTCGAGCGCGGCGACGGCGGCGAGCGGCTCGGAGCCGAGCAGCAGCGTGTCGATGTCCTTCTCGACGGTGAACTGCACCATCAGCGGGACGCGCGCACCCCGCTCGACGAACACGTCGTTCGCGGCGGCGACGGCCGCCTTCACCTGCAGCAGGTCGTAGGCGGTCTCGACGAGCAGCACGTCGCTGCCGCCGTCGAGCAGCCCGCGGACCTGCCGCCGGTAGCCGTCCTCCATCTCCGCCAGCCGGATCGCCTGCGGCTCCTCCGCCGGGTCCTGCCCGAGCGACAGCGTCGGCGAGCGGGTCCCCGGCCCGATCGACCCGATGACCCAGCGGGGGTCGCCGGGCGTCGCGTACGCGTCGCAGGCGGCGCGCGCGATCTCGGCGGCCCGCCGGTTCAGGTCCTCCGTCTCGTCGCCGAGGCCGTACTCGTCGAGCACCCACGGGGCGCCACCGAACGTGTCGGTCTCCACCGCGTGGCAGCCGACCTCGAGGAACGAGCGGTGCACCCGGTCGACGACGTCGGGGCGGGTGCGCACGAGCACCTCGTTGCAGCCCTCGAGCGCGTCGCCACCGAAGTCGGCGGCGGACAGGTCGGCGTCCTGCACGGACGTGCCCATCGCCCCGTCGAGCACGATGGTGCGTTCCCCGAGCGCGTCGAGGAACGGGTGCGCCGCGAGCGGCGGCAGCACGGAGCGCGGGTCGAGCGGCGTCATGGGTCCGAGGCTACGCGCCGAACCGCTTCAGGATGCGTCGCGCACGGAGTTCCCACGTGAATTCATCCCTGACCCGCTCCAGCGCCGCGGTCGCCAGCCGCACGCCGAGGTCCGGGTCGTCGCGCAGCCGTTCGAGCGCTCTGACGAGCGCCTCGGGGTCGTCCGGTGGCACCATCAGCGCGTCGACGTCCGGCCGGACCACCTCGCGCAGGACCGGCAGGTCGCTCACGACCGTCGGTCGACCTGAGGCGAGGTACTCGAACAGTTTCATCGGTGACGTCCAGCGTGCGATGTCGTGGCCACTGTCGCTCTCGACCCGCCGGGAGAACGGTGCGACGAGCACGTCAGCCTCTACCTGCAGTGCGCGTGCAGCGACCGGCGGGAGAGGTCCGAGCACCGTGAGGTTCGACAGTCCCAGGGCCTCGGCCCGGGAGCCGAGCGCCGCTGCGCGGACGTCGGGGCCGCCCGCGATCGAGAAGCGCGCCCACGGACAGCGCCGGGCGACCTCGATGAGGGCCTCGGCGCCCTTGCCCGGATACAGCGAACCGGTGTAGACGACGTGCAACGGCCCGGACCCGGCGCGCGACGGTGGCACCTCGGTCGGTGGCCGCACAGCGTCGTGCGCGACGAGGATCCGGTCCGCGTCGACCTCGAGCTCCGACGCCAGGTCGTGCGCGAGTGCGGCTGAGATCGCGACGATCCCACGGCCGCCGGGGGCGGCGAGCAGGCGCCGGAGGGCCCAACGATCCTGGCGGCCGCTGAGCGCACCGATCGTGTGCGCCTCCAGGATCGTCGGGACGCCGCGCAGCGCGAGCAGCAGGCTGCCGCGGAGGTTGCGGGAGTGGACCAGGTCCGGTCGCCAGCGACGTGCGAGCGCAGCGATGCGCAGCGCATGCACGTACGACTGTCCCCGATGGACACGGCGCGAGAGCGTACGGACCGAGAACCGTGGTTCCTCGCCGAGGACGTCCGCGACGGACCCCGCGCCCGGGATCGGGGCGACGAGCAGCACGTCGTGGCCGAGTGCGGCGAACGCCTGCGCCATCTGGGCGACCTGCACGACGGACGCGTCCGACGAAGGGAACGGTGCGAGCGTCGGCAGGAGGATCCGCATCAGGCGTCTGTACCTCGGACGTCGCCGTGCTCATGGTCGAGGAGTGCGAGCAGCCGGTCGACGACGCGCTCCGGTGCATGCCGTTCGGGCAGGAGGGAGGGGCGCAGGCCGCCGGCATCGGGCCGCACCAGCCTCGGCGTCGCCGCGATCGCTGCGGGGAGTTCGGAGCGTGGGACCTGCCGCAGCGCGCCGGGCGGGAACGTGTCGGCCACGGAGGCGAGCGTCACCAGATCGTCGGTCGCGAGCACGGGTGTCCCGATGGCGAGCGCCTCGAGGACGACGTTCGGCATCCCCTCGGTCCGCGATCCGTTGACGAGGACGTCGGCGTCGGCGACGTGATGGCTGGGGTGAGGGTCGAGCCCGACGAGCCGCACGCGGTCCGTGAGGCCCCGCGCGGCGACGAGCGCCTCGAGCCCCGCGCGCTCCGGGCCGTCGCCGACGATGATGAGCTGGTCCTGTCCGTCCGCACCCGCGGTGAACGCGTCGAGGACATCACGCGTCCCCTTCGCGGCGATCAGCCGCCCGACGTGCACGAACCTGCGACCCGGACGGGGCGTCGATGGTCGGCCCGTGGCTGCCGCACGCAGCATGGGCACGTCGACGGGGTTCGGGAGCACTGCGATCCGGCCCCGGTGCCGCGTCGCGAGGTCTTCAGCCATCCACGGGGACGACGCGAGGACGAGGTCGAGGGTGCGGTAGAGGGAGCGGTGTGCGAGCCGGATCGCACGGTCGGTGCGTGAGCGTGCCCCCCGCACCTCGGCCTCACGGACGATGGTCCGCACCCCGGGCGGGGCGAACGGTGCGAGTCCAGCCGTCAGCAGGTTGACGTGCGTCTGCGACGAGAGGACGAGGTCCGGACGTCGTGCGTGGACGAGGCGGCGCAGGGGGCCGGCGGCGCTCCGGACCCGTCCCGCGTGGAGATCGACGAGATCGACCGTCGGGTCGACGAGGTCGTGCAACGGGCCCGACGCATCGACGACGGCGAGGGTCGTCGGCATGCGGGACGCGAGCTCGTTCGCGAGCTGTACGACGACGCGTTCTGCACCACCGACGCCGAGCGAGGCGACGACGAGGAGCGCGCTCACTGCGCCGCCGCCCACGCGCGGAACATCAGGACCGGCCAGAGCTCGTGCGCGTCGTCGCTGCTCCCGGCGAGGTGGGCGTCCCAGAGGCGTCGCACGGCGGCGACGTCGAGTAGTCCTTCCCGTGCGAGCACGTCGGGTGCGAGCAGATCCTCCGCCCATGGTCGCAGTGGCCCGCGCAGCCAGCGCCCGATGGGGACGGCGAAGCCGGCCTTCGGGCGCTCGAACAGGGTCCGGGGCACGTGCCGCGCGAGCGCCTCGCGCAGCACCCACTTCCCGACCCCGTCGCGTACCCGCACGTCTGGGCTGAGCCGCCACGCGAGCGCGACGACACGGTGGTCGAGGAGTGGGACCCGCGTCTCGAGGGAGACGGCCATCGCCGCCCGGTCGACCTTGTGGAGGATGTCATCGGGGAGGTACCCGGTCGTGTCGAGGGCCATGAAGCGCTCGCGCACCCCCCCGAGGTCCTCCGTCGTGGCCCATCGGGCGGAGAAGCGCCGTCCACCGGCCTCCGGGTCCGCCCCGATGACCAGCCGGTCGGCGTCGGGGTTCGCCGACAGCAGTCGTCGCACGCTCGGTGCCGGGCCACGGCCGAGCGCGAGCGCGGCGCTCCGTCGACGCCGGTCTCCCCGCAGTGCGTAGAAGGCGGCGGCGCCGAGCGCGACGGGACGCGGGACGTGCGCGACCCGGAGTGCACGCGCGTAGCGGTCGTAGCCGGCGAACAGCTCGTCGCCGCCATCGCCGCTGAGCGCGACGGTGACGGCGCCGCGTGCGAGCCGGCTGACGAGGAGGGTCGGGATCTGCGACGAGTCCGCGAACGGTTCGTCGTAGACATGGGGCAGTTCCGGGATGACGGCCTGCGCCTCGGCGGGGGTCACGAGGAGTTCGGTGTGGTCGGTGCCGAGATGGTCAGCGATCGCACGTGCATGGGGCGACTCGTCGTACGCGGGTTCGACGAAGCCGATCGTGAACGTGCGGACGGGCCGTGACGACAGTCGCTGCATGGTCGCCACGATGAGCGAGGAGTCGATCCCGCCGGACAGGAACGCGCCGAGCGGGACGTCGGCGAGCAGCTGGCCGCGCACGGACGTCTCGATGGCTTCGGCGACGAGGTCGACCTGCTCCTGCACCGGGACGGCGAGCGGGTCGGTGATCCCGGCTCGTGCCACGTCGAGGAACGACCACCAGGCACGGCTCTGCGGGATGCCGCCCACACGCCCGTCGCCGTCGACCTCGACCTCGAGCAGATGGCCGGGCGGGAGCTGGCGCACCTCGCGGTGGATGGTGCGCTCACCGGGGACCTGTGCGTAGCGGAGCAGCTCGGCGAGCGCCTCGCGGTCGATGGTCGGCGAGAACCCGGGGACGCGGCGGAGCGCCGATGGCTGCGACGCGAACAGCAGCGAACCATCGTGCAGCGCCCAGCTGAGCGGCTTCTCGCCCATCCGGTCGCGGGCAAGCGTGAGGCGTCGCTGCTCGCGGTCCCACAGGGCCAGGGCGAACATACCGACGCCGCGCGTCAGGAGCCCCTCGAGGCCCCACGCCTCCACACCGGCGAGCAGCGTCTCGGTGTCCGAGGTTCCACGCCATGCCGGCGCACGGCCGGACGCCTCGAGCTCGTGGCGGAGGGCCGGATGGTCGTAGAGCTCGCCGTTGTAGACGACGACGTAGCGCCCGGAGGCGGACGTCATCGGTTGGGCGCCGCCCTCGCCGAGTCCGATGACGGCCAGGCGCCGGTGCGTGAGGCCGACCGGCCCTTCCGACCAGCTGCCGCCCGCGTCAGGCCCTCGATGTGCGAGGCAGCCGGCCATCATGTCGAGGACCGTCGGATCCGGGCCACGACCGCCGAGGGTGCCCGCGATGCCGCACAACAGGCCGCCTCCCGTGCCGTCCGGCCGACGCTAGCAGCGACGCTAGGTTCCGTTCCGGCCACCGGACGAGGGACGAGGATGCCGCTGCTGCAGCGCCGCCCCGCCCTCCCCGCCGACCTCGAGCCGGCCTGGTGGGCGTTCCTCGACTGCTGCGACGTCCTCGAGGGCGGCCGGCGCGTCC
>CAJXTG010000028.1 GCA_913060655.1 uncultured Nitriliruptoraceae bacterium
TCCGTCGCGATCAAGAAGGACGAGCAGAAGACGGAGGAGCTCCTCGAGCGCATCCTCCGCGAGTCCCAGGGCTGACCCACGCCCAGCGGGCCCGCCCGGGTCGTCACATCGGTGACGACGTGCTTGACAGCCCGCCGCTCCGAGCAGCAGACTCCGCGCCGGGAGCGTGGCCGACGCCGGCGGACCCGACCGAGAGGTCGTCGCCGCGGAGGACACGGACGTCACATCCGTGACGGCGTGACGGTCGGGACCGTCCGACGTGCGGGTGCGGAGCGGAAGGGTCCGAGGTGCCGAGCGCGCGCAGCACGGACCTGCTCGTGGAGGTCGCCCAGCGCTACTACCTGGAGCAGCAGAGCCAGCAGCGCATCGCCAGCGAGATCGGCTCCACCCGCTCCAACGTGTCCCGCATGCTCGCCGCTGCCCGGGAGCGCGGCATCGTCCGCATCGACATCCGCCGTCCGCCCGGCCGCGACACCGCGACCGAGGCGGAGCTGCGGGGCCGGCTCGGGCTCCGCGAGGCCGTGGTCACCGAGGCCGGCGACGACGGCCTGCGCGCCGTCGGGCGGCTGGCCGCCGACTGGCTCACCGAGCGGCTGGCCGACGGCATGCGGGTCGGCGTGTCGTGGGGGCGCACCCTCGGGGCCGTCGTCCGCAGCCTCCGACCGGAACGTCACGTCGACGTCGAGGCGGTGCAGCTCGGCGGCAGCCTCGAGCTGCTGCCGCAGTTCTCCGGCCACGAGCTCGTCCGCGGCATCGCCGAGCGCTTCGGCGGCGAGTACGCCTACCTGCACGCACCCGCCATCGTGGACTCCCCCAGCGCGGTCCGTGAGCTGCGCCGGACCCGCACGATCGACCGGCAGCTGACCCGGGCGGCGGCGTCCGACGTCGCCCTGCTCGGCATCGGCGCGTTCGGGGCCGGCTTCGCCGCACAGCTGCTCGACTCGGGGCATCTCGACAGTGACGAGCGCGCCGCCTTCGGGCGGGCCGGGGTCGTCGGTGACGTGCTCGCGCGCTTCTACGATGCGCAGGGCCGGCAGCAGGACACCCCGCTGCGTGACCGGGTGCTCGCGCTCGAGCTCGACGAGCTGCGCGGCATCCCGCTGCGCGTCGGGGTCGCCCACGGCCGCGAGAAGGTGCCGGGCATCCTCGGCGCGACCTCCGGAGGCATCGTCGACGTGCTCATCACCGACCGCACGACCGCCTGCGCGGTCCTCGACGCGTCCGCGCGGAGCGGCCCCGGCCGAGCCGCCGACGGCGTCCTGGCGGGCGTCTGATGGAACTCGGCCTGTTCTTCGTCGCGTTCGCGCTGCTGTGGTTCCTCCAGCTGTACGGCACCGCACGGCAGGGGCAGCAGTTCATGCGCCAGGTCTCGCGGCTCCGGCCGCTCGGCGAGACCGCCATCGGTGCGTCGACGATGAACCGGCTGCGGCGCCGCACCTACGTGTGCCTCGCCGCCGACGAGTCCGACCACGTCACCGGCGCCATCGAGCTCGACGGCCTCACGATCTTCGCCCGGGCGCAGGACGTGCCCGAGCTCGTCGGCAGCGAGCTCGAGGCGCTCGCCCGCACGACGGCGGAGGACCGTCGCAGCCTGGCGGCGGCGATGGCCGCACAGATCCTCCTCGGGGAGCAGCCCGAGGTCCGCGGCAGCGAGCGGGTGTCGTCCCGCTGGGCGTCCGCGATGCAGAGGTCCCGGCGCCCCACGCCGGGAGCACCGTCACGACCCGAGGGGTCGTCCCGGCCGCGCCTGCCGCGCAGCCGGAGCGACCAGGACGGGCCGGACGAGCACCGGTCCTGACGGGAGGGGAGAGTCCCCTTCGCAAGGACGACCGCACCACCGGAGATAGGAGAGGGGGGGCAGATGCTCCAAGCCATCGAGAACGGTGCCGAGTATTTCATCGGCATCTTCCAGACGGGCGCGGGATGGTTCACCGACGTCGTCGTCGGTATCGTCCCGTTGCTCATCGTGCTTCTCACCGGCGTGAACGCGCTCATCGCGTTCATCGGCCAGGAGAAGGTCAACAAGTTCGCCGCACTCGCCGGCCGACCCGGCTGGCAGTACACGTTCGTGCGCTATCTGGCGCTGCCGGTCGTGGCGGTGGTGACGCTCACCAACCCCATGGCCTACACGCTGGGCACGTTCGTGCCCGAGCGCAACAAGCCGGCGTTCTACGACGCGGCGGTGTCGTTCGTGCACCCGCCGCTGGGCATCCTGCCCCACGTCAACCCGGGCGAGCTCTTCGTCTGGCTGGGCATCGCGAGCGGCATCGAGGCGGCAGGGCTCGACCTGACGCCGCTGGCCGTCCGCTACCTGCTCGTCGGTCTCGTGGTGATCTACCTCCGCGGGCTCGTCACGCAGTTCATCGTCGACCGCATGTGGGCGCGTCGTGACAGCGCCGCAGCGACGGCCTGAGGGAGGGAACGCACATGGACACCCTGAACAAGTCCCTCGAGCGGATCGGCCGCGCCGTCGGAGGCGTCGTCGGCACGATCTACCAGGCCGGCCGTGACACGGTCGACGTGGTCGTCCGGACGGTCCTGCCGTTCATCGCGTTCGTCGCGCTGATCGTCGGCATCGTCCTCGGCACCGGCATCGGTGACGTCCTCGCCGACACGCTGGCGCCGCTCGCCAGCTCCATCGGTGGCCTGCTCGTCATGAGCGTGATCATCGCGCTGCCGGTGCTGAGCCCCGTGCTCGGCCCGGGTGCGGTCATCGCCCAGGTCATCGGCGTGCTGCTCGGCACCCAGTTCGGCGAGGGGAACATCAACCCGCAGTTCGCGCTCCCCGCGCTGTTCGCCATCAACCCGCAGGTCGGCTGTGACTTCATCCCCGTCGGACTCTCGCTCGGTGAGGCCGAGCCGGAGACCGTCGAGGTCGGCGTCCCCGCCATCCTGTTCAGCCGCATGGTGACGGGCCCCGCCGCCGTCGTCATCGCCTACTTCGCCTCGTTCGGTCTGTACTGATCGGACATGGCCCGGTGCGACCCTCCGGGGGCGCACCGGGCCGGCGGGGCGGACCCGCAGTCCCCATCGCACGTCCCCAGCGCAGCACCCACCACGACGACCTGAGGAGGACCACCGGATGAGCGACTACCGCAAGGCGAAGGTGAACAAGGGCAGCGGCGGCTGGGGCGGGCCGCTGACGATCGCCCCCTCGGCCGACAAGCCGATCATCGCCTGCATCACCGGCGGCGGGATCCACCCCGTCGCGCAGCGCATCGCCGACCTGACCGGCGGCGAGGCGTTCGACGCGTTCAAGTCGACCGTGAAGTTCGACCAGATGGCCTGCGCGGTCATCGACTGCGGCGGCACCGCCCGCGTCGGCGTCTACCCGATGAAGGGCGTGCCCACGATCGACATCCACCCGACGTCGCCGGCCGGCCCGCTCGCGCGCTTCATCACCGAGGAGATCTTCGTCTCGGGGGTCAAGCCGGAGAACGTCGAAGAGGCCTGAGATGGCGCTGGGCAGGGTCAAGTTCCGCACCGAGGTCGTCGCCGTCGGGCCGCTCGCGGAGGAGTTCCGCGCCGCGGGCATCCTCGTGCTGTTCGGCGATGGCGTCCCCGAGGAGCTCGCGGACGTCGCCGTCGTGCACCGCCCGACGACCGACGTGGAGGACCTCGTCGTCGGTGACGTCCTCGTCGCCGAGGGGGAGGAGATGCGCATCCTCGCCGTCGGTGACGTCGTCAACGAGAACTTCCGGCAGCTCGGCCACCTGTCGCTGAAGCGCAACGGGCAGGCCGATGCCGCCCTCCCCGGGGACCTCTGCGCCACCGAGGGTCCCATCCCACCCCTCTCCGCCGGAGCGGAGATCGTCATCCACGCAGCAGGGAGCGCCACCCCGTGACCCGACTCGACCGCCTCCAGCAGCACGTCAGCGACACCGGACGACCGGTGCGCGTCGCCCTCGTCGGCGCCGGCCAGATGGGCCGGGGTCTCGCCGCGCAGGTCGGCCGCATCCCCGGCCTCGACCTCGCCGTCGCGGTCGACGTCGACGCCGGCCGGGCCGCCGACGCGCTCGCCGCCGCCGGGCACACCACGCCGGAGACCGACACGGGCCGTGCCGGCGAGGCGCTCGACGCCGGCCGCGGGCTGGCGCTCACGTCGTTCGCGGCGCTCCCCGAGCTCGACGTCGACGTCGTCGTCGAGGCCACCGGCGTGCCCGAGATCGGCGCCCGGGTCGCGGAGACGGCGATGGGGGGCGGCAAGCACGTCGTCATGCTCAACGTCGAGACCGACGTGACCGTCGGGCTCGCCCTCGCCGACATCGCCCGCCGCAACGGCGTCGTCTACTCCATCGCCGACGGCGACGAGCCGGTGTGCGCCAAGGAGCTCGTCGACTTCGCGCATGAGCTCGCCTTCGACGTCGTCTGCGCCGGCAAGGGCAAGAACAACCCGTTCATCCCCACGGCCACCCCGGCCAGCTGCACTGCCGAGGCCGAGCGCAAGGGCATGAACCCGAAGATGCTCGCGAGCTTCCAGGACGGCTCGAAGACCATGATCGAGATGGCGGCCCTCGCGAACGCGACGGGGCTGCCGCCCGACGTCGTCGGCATGCACGGGGTGACCGCGAGCGTCCCCGAGCTCACCCGCACGCTCGTCCCCGTCGCCGACGGTGGCGTGCTGTCCGCACCCGGCCGGGTCGACTACGCGTTCGGTCCGGCCCCGGGCGTGTTCGTCGTCGTCACCTCCGACGACGCGACCGTCCGCGAGGAGATGACCTACCTGTCGATGGGGGAGGGGCCCAACTTCGTCCTCTACCGCCCGTTCCACCTCGCCAGCATCGAGGCGCCCCGCACGATCGTCACGACGGTGCTCGACGGCACCCCGGCCCTGCAGGCGGCCCACTGGGTCGCCGAGGTCGTCGCCGTCGCCAAGCAGGACCTCGCTCCCGGTGACGTGCTGCAGGGCATCGGCGGGGACCACGTCCGTGGCATGACCTACCCGGCGGCCGAGGCCGACAGCCTGCTGCTCCTCGGCCTCGCCGAGGGGGCGACCGTCACCCGTCCGGTGCGCGCGGGCGAACCGGTCCCGGCCGACGCGGTCGAGGTCGTCGACTCGACGATCGCACGCTTGCGGGCCGTCCAGGACGCGGCACGCTGACGAGGCCGGCACCGTACGTCCCGGCACCGAGGTGACACCGATGGCGAGGCTCGACCCGAAGACCCCTGCGGGCGCACGCGACGCGCTGCGCACGATGTGGACGATCCGCCGCTTCGAGGAGGCCCTCGAGGACCTCTACTCGCGCGGCATGCTCCACGGCACGAACCACCTGTCCATCGGGCAGGAAGCGGTCGCCGTCGGCGCCTGCGGGGCGCTCGAGGACGGGGACCTGATCACCTCGACGCACCGTGGGCACGGCCACTCCATCGCCCACGGCGGCGACCCGATGCGGATGATGGCTGAGCTCCTCGGACGGACCGACGGCTACTGCCGTGGCCGTGGCGGGTCGATGCACATCGCCGACGTCGCCTCCGGCAACCTCGGGGCGAACGGCATCGTCGCCGGCTCCATGACGATCGCTGTGGGCGCGGCCCTGAGCATGCGCATGCAGGGCACGGACGCCGTCGTCGTCTGCTTCTTCGGGGACGGCGCCGCCAACGAGGGCTCGTTCCACGAGGCGCTGAACATGGCGGGCGTGTGGGACCTGCCGGTGCTGTTCCTGTGCGAGAACAACCAGTACGGCATGTCGATGGCCCAGGACGCGTCGACCGCCGGCGGGTCGGTCGCCGCCCGCGGTGCGGCCTACGGCATCGAGGGCGTCGAGGTCGACGGGAACGACCTCGACGCGGTCTTCACCGCCGTCCAGGCCGAGGTCGCCCGCATCCGCGCCGGCGGCGGCCCCGGGCTGGTCGAGGCCATCACCTACCGCTACCGCGGTCACTCGAAGTCCGACCGCAACCTGTACCGCACCCTCGACGAGATCGAGGAGTGGCGCACGGAGCGCGACCCGGTCGACCGGTTCGAGGCCGCCGCGGTCGACTCCGGTCGGCTCACCGTCGACGAGGTCGACGAGGTCCGTGAGGAGGCGCGGGCGGCGATCCGCGACGCGGTCGGCCGCGCCGTCCGGAGCCCCGAGCCGGACGTGTCCGACCTCGTCGACGCCGCGTACGCGCAGGTGCCGGAGCACGGCCGATGAGCGCCGAGACGATGTCCTGCGCGAAGGCGCTCAACGCGGCGATGCGCGTCGCGCTGACGTCCGACCCCGCGACGTTCCTCGCCGGTGAGGACATCGCCGTGTACGGCGGCGCCTTCGGGGTGACCGAGGGGCTGCTCGCCGACTTCGGTGCCGAGCGGGTGCGCGACACGCCCATCAGCGAGGACGCGATCGTCGGGATGGCCGTCGGCGCCGCCATCACCGGCATGCGACCGCTCATCGAGATGCAGTTCGCCGACTTCGTCGTCAACGCGATGGATCCGCTCGTCAACCAGGCGGCGAAGCTCCACTTCATGTACGGCGGCAACGTCACCGTCCCGCTCGTCCTCCGGCTGCCCGGCGGCGGTGGGACGGGCGCGGCGCAGCAGCACTCGCAGAGCCTCGAGGCGTGGTTCGCGCACGTCCCCGGCCTGAAGGTCGTCGCTCCGTCGACCCCGCAGGACGCGCACGACCTGCTGCTCGCCGCCGTGAACGACCCCGACCCGGTCGTGTTCGTCGAGCACAAGCTGCTCTACCGCGAGGAGGGGCCGGTCACCGTCCGCGCCGCACTGGCCGACGTCGACGGCGGGCTCCCCGGCACCGCCGTCCGGCGGGAGGGCGCCGACCTGACGATCGTCGCCTACTCCCTGACCGCACGGAAGGCGGAGGAGGCGGCCGAGGCGCTCGCGGAGGACGGCATCGACGCGACGGTCCTCGACCTCCGCTCGCTGCGGCCGCTCGACCTCGGCCCGGTCATCGACGCGGTGACGCGGACCGGCCGGCTCCTCGTCGCCCACGAGGCGCCCGGCCCCGTCGGCATCGGCGCGGAGGTCGTCGCCGGCGTCGTCGGCTCGCGCGCGTTCGACCACCTGCTCAGCCCGCCGGTGCGGGTCACCGGCGGTGGCACGCCGATGCCCTACGCGCCCGCGCTCGAGCGGGCCAACATCCCCCAGGTCGAGGACATCGTCGCCGCGGCACGGCGGCTGATGGCGGAGGACGACTGATGGCCGAGCTCCAGGTCCGGATGCCGGCGCTGTCGGCGACGATGGAGGACGCGCTCGTCCTGTCGTGGCTCGTCGCCCCCGGTGACGTCGTCCGCTCGGGCCAGCCGCTCGCCGAGGTGTCGACCGACAAGGTCGACATGGAGCTCGAGTCGCCCTACGACGGGACCGTCGACCGCATCCTCGTCCCGGAGGGGGAGCGGGCCGACCTCGGTGCGCCGCTGCTCGTCCTCACGTCCGACGAGGAGGACCTGCTCGGCGGGCTCGACCTCGACGGCGACGCGGAGGAGCCCGCGGCGACGCCGGCGCCGTCCCCCGCAGCGGCGCCGGCGCCCACGGCCGCACCACCGGCCGCACCAGCGGCCGCACCAGCGGCCACGCCGGCGGCGATCGTCACGTCCCCGCTCGTCCGGCGGCTCGCCCGCGAGCGCGGGATCGACCTGCACACCGTCACCGGCACTGGGTCGCGGGGGCAGATCACCCGCGCGGACCTCGAGGCCGCGGCCGCGGGCGGGTCCGCACCGTCCGCCGCCGCGACGCCCCCGGCGGCACCGTCCGCCGCATCGTCCGCCGGGTCGGCCGGGTCCTCGCCGGGCAACGCGTCGCGCCGGCGCGCGATCCGTGCCGCGACGGCCCGGACGACGGTCCGGTCCGCACAGATCCCGCAGTTCACCCTCTACCGGCGCATCGACGCCGGACGGGTCAACGAGCGGCGTGAGGGTCGCAGCTGGTCGACCGAGCTGGCGCGTGCCCTGGCCGCCGCGCTGTGGCGGCACCCGGAGTGCAACGCCGTGTGGGACGAGGCGCAGGAGACCGTCGTCCCCCTCCCGGGGGTGCGCGTCGGCATCGCCGTGGACACGCCGGACGGGCTCGTCGTCGTCGCCGTCGACGACCCCGACGCCGTCGCACCGGCGCAGGCGGACGCGGCGGTCCGTGCCGCCGTCGACCGTGGACGCAACGGGCGCATCGTCCCCGAGGACATGCAGCACGTCTCCACCACGATCTCGAACCTCGGCGGGCTCGGCGTCGACCGCTTCAACGCGCTGCTGGTCCCGCCGCAGCCGACGATCCTGTCGGTCGGCCGGATCGTCGAGTCGCCCGTGGTCGTCGACGGACACGTCCGTGTCCGGCCGATGATGGAGGTCGGCCTGACCGTCGACCATCGGGTCGCCGACGGGGCCGACGGCGCCCGCTTCCTCGAGACCTTCGTCCAGCGCCTGGAGGGCTGACGTGCCGTCGTTCACCCACACCATCACCGACGAGGTCGGGCTGCACGCCCGCCCCGCAGCCGTGTTCGTCCGCACCGCCGCGGGCTTCGCGGCGTCGATCACCGTCGCCCGCGACGACCGCAGCGCCGACGCGAAGTCGCTGCTGGAGGTCCTGCAGCTGGAGGCCGGCCAGGGCGTCACCGTCACGGTCACCGCGGAGGGTGACGACGCGGACGCCGCGCTCGACGCGCTGCGCGAGGTGCTCGCTCAGGCCTGAGGTCGACGCCCCGGCAGCAGCCGGGCCTGCCGGCGCACGCCGACGGCGAGGCCGGCCGCGTCCGGCGTGACGCTCAGCAGTGCGGGGTCCTCGACCTGCAGGTCCGCGCCGGCCGCCTCCGCCGCGGACCGTGCGCGGCTGTCCGCGCCCCCCGTCGCCGGAGCGACCAGCACCGTGCGGCATCCCAGCCGTGCGGCCCGCGCGACGCCCGCCGGATGGGACTCCAGGGCCAGCCACTCGACCGGCGCCGCGCCGAGCCCGGCGAGGAACGCCGCCGCCCCCTCGGTGTCGTCGAGCGGGAGGGCGCAGCGACGGGCCTCCGGCAGGCGCAGCCGTGCCCGCCGCTCGAGCGCCGCGAGCTCCTCCTCCGTGAGCGTCGTCCACACGGCCGCCCGACCGGTGGGGATGCTGCGCAGCAGGGCGGCCGCACCGCGGCGCCGACGGGCCAGCCGGTGCAGCGCCGTGCGGCGGTCCCTCGTCGCCGCGACGTCGTCCGCAGCGGGGGTCGCACCGGTGAGGCGGGCGAGCGCCCCGTCGAGCGGTTCCCGCCGGCCGACGTCGGCCGCCGTGACCGGATCCACGCCGGTCCGGGCCGCATGCCACGACCACAGCGCCGCCTCCGCGGCCGCGAGGTCGACGAGCACGTCGACGGGGTCGATGACGATGCCGCGGACCGTCAGCCGGCGCGACCACAGGCCGCCGAGGTCCGAGCCGGTCACCGCGGGCGGCCCGGCCGGCTCATGCGCCCGGCTCCTCCGACCAGCTCCGCGCACGCTTCTCGGCGACGATCATGTCCTCGACGAACGTGACCTTCGTGTTGTCGGCGTCGCCGTCGACGGTCGCGACGGTCAGGTCCGAGAAGCGTTCGACGGACTCGGCGGTGTCGACCCCGTGGAACCCGACCAGCGTGGCGGCGCGGTAGGCGTCGAGCAGCTCCTGCGCCCGGAACGCCTGCGGGGTCTGCATGCCGCGCAGCGTGGCCGCGTCGACGAGCTCGGAGCTGCCGTCGACCTCGACGCGCAGCAGGAACTCGCTGTCGACCGGCATCGCCGGGACGGCCCCGCCGACGTCCGCGGCGGCGACGAGGATCCGCTCCAGCAGCGCCTGCCGGACGAACGGGCGGGCCGCATCGTGGATGGCGACGAGCGTCACGGCCCCGGACCGGATGTCGTCGGCGATGGCCTCGAGCCCCGCCTGCTCGCTCTCGTGCCGGGTGTCCCCGCCGTCGACGATCGCCCGCAGCTTGGTCAGCCCGAGGTCGCCCGCGATGGCGGCCGCACGGGCACGGTCGGTGTCGCGCACGACGAGGACGACCTCGTCGACCAGCGGCGAACGTTCGAACGCGCGCAGCGACCAGGCGAGCATCGGCTCGCCGCCGAGCTCCAGGTACACCTTGTTCTCCGACGACCCCATACGGGTCGCGGAGCCGCCGGCGAGCAGGCACACGACGGTCCGGCCGCTCATCGGGCGGCCCCGGCGGCGGAGCGTGGGGGGAGCGTGCCGAGCGCGAGCCCGTGGAGGAACGTGTCGAGGTCGTCGTCGAGGCGCACGTCCGCGGCGGCGGCCGCCGCGGGGGCCGCCCCGGCGACGGCGACGCCGAGGCCGGCGCGTCGGAGCATCGGGACGTCGTTCTCCGCATCCCCGATGGCGACGACCTGCTCGAGGGTGACGCCGAGCGTCGCGGCGGCCAGCGCGACCCCGGTCGACTTGTCCGCACGGGGGCTGCTCCACTCGAGGAAGCGCGGTCCGGTCCGCTGCACGCGTGCCACGTCGGTGCCGATCGCCCGCAGGTCGGCCTCGTCGTCGGCGCCGACGAACGCCAGCACCTTGATGACGCCGCGGCCCTCGCGGCCCCCGACGGTCGGGCGGGGCTCGTCGAGCAGCGCGAGCACGTCGTGGTCGGCGACGACCGCGTCGGTCACGAGGCTGCCGTCCTCGAGGTAGACGGCGTGGGGGATGTGCCGGCGATGCAGCTCGGCCGCGAGCGTGTCCGCCAGGTCGACGTCGACCAGCTCGAGCGCGTGGAAGACGCCGTCGGTCCCGACGACGGCCGACCCGTTGCACGACACGTGCGGACCGTCGAGCCCGAGCCGCGCACCGAGCTCGGTGATGGACGACCACAGCCGCCCGGTGGCGAGGATGACGGGGATGCCGGCCGCCCGGACCGCCGCGACGGCCTCCCGGCGGCCCGGTGGCAGGACCCCACCGTGGCTGACGAGCGTCCCGTCGACGTCGCTGGCGACGAGGCGGATCGGCGCGGTCACGGCAGCAGCGGCGCGACGAGCTCACGCACCGCCTCCGCGTCGGGCAGCCCGACGGCCCGGGTCGCCACGTCGCGCACGCGCGCAGGGTCGAGCTGGTCGACGAGCCAGCGCACGAGGTCGGTGCGCACCGGCGCGACGGACAGCTCCTCGACGCCGAGCCCCACGAGCAGCGCGACCATCGCCGGGTCGCCGGCCGCCTCGCCGCACACGCCGGTGGGGATGCCCGCCGCTCCGCCCGCCGTCACCGTCCGGCGGATGAGCTCGAGCACCGCCGGGTTCGCCGGATCCTGCAGCGCGCCGAGGTCGCCGTGCGTGCGGTCGGCGGACGTGACGTACTGGGTGAGGTCGTTCGTCCCGATGGAGAAGAACGCCGCCTGCTCGGCGAGGTGGGGGGCGAGCAGCGCCGCGGACGTCGTCTCCACCATCACGCCGACCGGCGGCGCGGCGACGCCGAGGGCGCGGGCACGCGCGAGCAGCCGCTCCCGGCCGGCGGCGAACTCCGCCGGGGTCGCGACCATCGGGAACATGACGCGCAGCCGGTCGGGCGCGTCGACCGTGAGGAGCGCGTCGAGCTGCGCGTCGAACAGCTCGGGGCGCTGCAGGCACAGCCGCAGGCCGCGCACCCCCAGGAACGGGTTCTGCTCGCTGGGCAGCTGCAGGTAGGGGACCTCCTTGTCGCCGCCGATGTCGAGCGTGCGCACGATCGTCGGGTCCTCGAACGCCTCGACGGCGGTCCGGTAGGCGGCGGACTGCTCGGCGGTCGACGGCGCCTCGTCGCGGCCGAGGAACAGGAACTCGGAGCGGAACAGGCCGACACCGTCCGAACCGGCCTCCACGGCGTCGGCGACCTCCTCGACGCTGCCGACGTTCGCGGCGACGAGCACGCGCTGCCCGTCGAAGGTGACCGCCCGGCCGCGGTAGCGCCGTCGGGCGACCTCCCGCTCCTTGTGCGCCCCCATGCGCAGCTCGGCGTCCGCGACGACGTCCCCATCCGGGTCCACCACGACCACCCCGTCGTGGCCGTCGACCATCAGCAGCGTGCTGCCGTCGACCGCCGCGAGCAGCCCGGTGGCGCCGACGACGGCGGGGATGCCGGCCGCACGTGCGACGATCGCCGTGTGCGACGTCGGCCCGCCACGCTCGGTCGCGAACGCCCCGACCCGGGTGAGGTCCATGCGCACGGTGTCGGCGGGCGTGAGGTCGTCGGCCACGATGATCGCGCCGTCGGGCAGGGGCAGCGCGTCGGGGGCGGCACCGGCGAGGGTCGTGAGCAGCTCGCGGCCGACGCCCCGCACGTCCTCGGCGCGCTGGGCGAAGTAGGCGTCGTCCATCGCCGCGAACGTGGCCGACATCGCCGCGATCGCGTCGCGGACGGCGCGCACCAGCGGGGTGCCCGCCGCCGTGCGCGCGTCCACGTCCTTCGCGAGCGCAGGGTCCTCGGCGATCAGCCCGTACGCCTCGAGGACGTCCGCCTCCTCGGTCCGGCCGTCGCCGCGGGCGGCGTCGGCCAGCCCGAGCAGCCGTGCGGCCGTCGCCGCCGCGGCGTCGGCGAAGGACACGTCCGTCGTGAGGTCGTCGGGGACGTCGACGCCGCCGGGTCGGACCGGCGGGCCGAACGCGAGCCCCTCGGAGGCCGGATGCGCGGGAATTCGAAGCGGTGCGGGCATGCGGCGAGGATAGGCGCTGGGCACGGGCGAACCGGCCGGCCCGCCGCTCCGAACCGCAGGAACGGGCCATCCGGGCGCAGCACCGTGCGTTCGGTGCCGCACAGGAGGAGTAGACTCCGCTCCAATGATCCGCACCCTCTCCCAGTCCAAGGCGGGGCACCCATGAGTGTCTGGGGCGTCCTCAGCCTGTCCGGTCTCGATGCTGCGCGGCTCGCGCAGCATCGCCGCGAGCTGTCCGGCTATCTCGACGGGCTCGTCGCCGTGCCGGCGGAGAGCGGGCAGCTGCCCGTCCCGCCCGCCGTCCGCTTCCGCGGCGTCCTCGGCACGCTGCTGACCGGCCTGTCCTCCGTGCCCGACGGGGTGGACCGCATCGCCTACCTCGACTCCCGGGCGCTCGGCAGCCTCGGCATCGAACCGGTCGTGCAGATGATGTCGTGGCTGGACGACGACCACGCCGCGGTCGTGCGGGCCGTGCCCGTCACCGACGCGCTCAAGCAGGTCGAGGACGACACCGTCATCGGTGGCGTCGAACGCGCCGGCCTGTACGTCCCCCAGCCCCCGCACGTCTACCGGCGCGAGGCCCTCGACCAGGCGCTGCTGTGGACCGGTGGCGCGACGGCGGGTCGCCGTCAGGCCGAGACGGACCCGGCGGGACTGCTCGTCGCCGCCGGCCATGCGGTGCGGGTCGTGCGCGACGCCGGGCCGCCGTTCACGCTCGCCGTCGGCGCCTGACCGATCGGCGCCTGACCGTGCGCATCGGCAGCGGTCTCGACGTCCACGCGTTCGGCACGGCCACCGCCGGTGCGGAGGTCGTCCTCGCCGGGGTCGCGCTGCCCTCGCACGCTCCGCTCGTCGGACATTCCGACGGGGACGTCGTCGCCCACGCGGTCATCGACGCGCTGCTCGGGGCGGCGGGCCGTGGGGACATCGGGGAGCGCTTCGGCGTCGACGATCCGACGCGGGCGGGGGCGGACTCGTTGGGCATGCTCGCCGAGGTCGTCGCCGAGCTCGCCGCCGACGGCTGGTCGCCGGGCAACGTCGACGTGACCGTCGTCGCCGCACGTCCCCGCGTCGCCCCCCACCGGGACGTCATGCGCGGCCGGCTGGCCGAGGTCCTCGGGCTGGCTGCGGCTGCGGTGTCGGTGAAGGCGACGACGACGGACGGGCTGGGCAGCATCGGGCGGGGTGACGGCGTCGCCGTCTGGGCCGTCGCGACGCTCCGACCCGGGGGCGCCGCAGGATCGACGGCAGGATCGACCGGAGGGTCCGGGGACTAGCCTCGGGCCTCCGACGACACGGACCGTCCCCGCGGTCGTCGTCCGCACCCCGTCCGCACCCCGTCCCCACGTCGTCCGGGACCGCCGGAGCCAGCCATGCCCCTCACGCTGTACGACACCCTCCGCCGCGAGGAGGTGCCCTTCGTCCCCGCCGAGCCCGGCCGCGTCGGCATGTACGTGTGCGGGCCGACCGTGCAGGGCGAGGCGCACGTCGGGCACGGGCGCGCCGCGGTCGTGTTCGACGTGCTGCGACGCCATCTCGCCTTCAGCGG
>CAJXTG010000029.1 GCA_913060655.1 uncultured Nitriliruptoraceae bacterium
CCCGCTTCCCGAGCCCGGCGCGCGGCGGGTCGGCGACGACGGTCTCCGGCAGGTCGAGGCGCCGGTCGCCGTCCGCGGCGCGACGCACGACACCCTCGACACGCTCGTCGAGGACGGTCACGTCCAGCGCCTGTTCGTCCGCCGCGTCGCGCAGCGCCGTCGCGGCGGCGGTGACCGACTCGACGGCGGTGACGTGCGCCCCGTCCGCAGCGAGCGGCAGGGCGAACAGTCCGACGCCGGCGTACAGGTCCCACACGTCGCGCTGGGCGACCGGGCCGACGGCGTCGCGCACCGTGGTGACGAGCGCCTCCGCGCCGGCGGTGCTCGCCTGGAAGAACACGCCGAGGGGCACCCGCAGGGTCACCCCGCCGACGCTGACCCGGCCGACCGGTTCGCCGCGCACCACGACCGGCCGGCCGTCGCCCTGCCGCAACGCGACCGTCGGCACGTCGTCGGGCAGCGCGACCGGCCCGTCCCCGGGGGTGACGATCGCGGTGCGGGCGTCGCCGACGGCGCGGAGCGCCAGACCGCGTGCGCCGGTGCCGTCACCGAACGTGGTGCGCAGCGCGTTCACCGCGTCGCTCGCGACGGGGCAGTGGGCGACGGGGACGACGTCGTGGCTGCCGGCACGGTGGAACCCGAGCCGGCCGTCCGCGTCGGCGTGGAGCTGCACGTGGTCGCGGTAGCCGAGGTCGGGACCGACGCTGCGGCACTCCTCGACGAGGTCGTGCGCACGGTCCCCGAAGCGGCCGAGCCGTGCGAGCTGTTCACGCACCACCCGGGTCCGCAGCCGGCGCGCCGCGTCGGGGGCGACGTGCTGCAGGTCGCAGCCGCCGCACGTCCCCGCCACCGGGCACGGCGGGGTGACGCGGTCGGCGCTCGCGACGAGCACCTCGACGAGCCGGGCCCGCGACCAGCGCGGATGGTCCTCGACGACCTCGACGCGCACCCGTTCGCCCGGCAGCGCTCCGGCGACGAGCACGACCTTGCCGTCGATCCGTCCGACCCCCTCGCCACCATGGGCGAAGCCGTCCACGACCACCTCGACGGCGCTCACCCGTCACCCCGGTCGTCCGTGTCGCCCCCGTCACCGGTGCCGTCCGCCGCCGCGGTGAGCCGCTCCACCGCCAGGTCGACGGCGATGCGCACCACGCCGAGACGTCCGGCGCCCTGCCGAGCCGCATGGGCCGCGAGGGCCGCGTCGTCGGAGCGCGCCGCGACGAGCGTGTAGCCGAGCGCACGGGTCAGCTCGCCGGGCTGCGCCGTCAGCGCCGCATCCAGCCCGTCCGCGTCGGACGCGTCGTCGGCGATCCCACCGAGCAGCGTGAGGATGCCGACGGGGTCGCGCTGCCACGCGCCGAGGTCGCCGAGCATCGGGTCACGGGCGAGCTCCAGCACGACGCGTCCGGGTTCCCCGCCGGTGTCCCCGGCGAGGGTCACCAGCGCGGTGACGAGGTCGTCGGAGCCGGCCCCGGCACGGTCCGGCGGCGTCGCCGGCAGCAGCGTCGGTGCGTCGTCGTCCGTCGGACCGACGAGCAGCCGCAGCGCCGTCGCACCGGCGTCCGACGTCGGGTCGACCGCCGCCGTGTCCAGCAGCGCGCGGACCTCCCCGACCCGTCCGGCGACCTCCCGCAGTGCGTCGACGAGCACGCCGACACGGTCGTCGTCGGGGACGAGCCGGTCGACGTCGTCGGCCGCGGCATCCGCCGACGGCCCGCCGGAGCCCGCGCCGTCCGGCGGGCCGGTCGGGATCGGGACGCCACAGCCGGCGCCGGACAGCCCCACCGCGACCAGCACGACGGCGACGCCCCGCACCCGTCCCCTCATCTTCACGGCCGCCTCCCGGACCGGAGGAGCGTAGAGGCGCGTCGGTAGCCTCCCCCGACCGTGCCGGCCGCCGACGGCGTCGCGCACGTCGGTGCGCGCGGCGGCACGCCCGTGGCACGCGCCCGTGGCACGCACCCGTGGAAGGACGGACGGATGGCGGTCATCGCGGTCGACGGGCTCGTGAAGCGCTACGGCGCCGTCACCGCCGTCGACGGCCTCGACCTGACCGTCGACGCGGGGGAGACGCTCGCCCTGCTCGGCCCCAACGGTGCGGGCAAGACGACGACCGTCGAGTGTCTCGAGGGCTACCGGCGTCCCGACGCCGGCACCGTCCGCGTCCTCGGCCTCGACCCGGTCGCCGACGCCCGTGCACTCGCGCCCCGCATCGGCGTGATGCTGCAGGAGGGCGGGCTGTACCCGCACGTCCGCCCCGCCGAGATGCTCCACACCGTCGCCGCGTTCCACACCGACCCCGAGGACCCCGACGCCCTGCTCGCCGCCCTCGGCCTCGACGAGGTCCGCGACACCCGCTTCCGCGCCCTCTCCGGCGGCCAGCAGCAGCGGCTCGCCCTCGCCCTCGCCCTCGTCGGCCGTCCGGACGTGCTGTTCCTCGACGAGCCGACCGCCGGCCTCGACCCGGTCGCACGCCGCACCACCTGGGAACTGCTCGGCGAACGCACCCGCGGTGGCACCACCATCCTGCTGACGACCCACCTGCTCGACGAGGCCGCCGCCGTCGCCGACCGCGTCGCCATCGTCGACCGTGGACGGCTGCGGATGCTCGGCACGCCCGCCGAGCTGACCGCCGGCGGAGACGGGCAGGTCGTGGTGCGCACCGACCCTGCGCTGGACGCCGACCGGCTCGCCGCCGACCTCGGTGTCGCCGTCGCCCCCGACGGCCCCCCTGGCTCCGGACGGCTCCGCATCGCGTCGCTCGCGACCCCGGAGCTGCTCACCGCCCTCGCCGCCCACCTGCGTGCCGAGGGGGCGATGCTCGAGGAGCTGCACGGCTCCGGCCGCACCCTCGAGGAGGTCTACCTGCGGCTCGTCGACGATCCCGCGTCGCGTCGTGCCGACGACCCGGCGGTGGGCGCGTGAGCGGGCGGGCGGTCCTCGCGCAGGCCCGGCTGGAGACGCGGCTGCTGCTGCGCTCGTCCGAGAGCCTGCTCGTCACGCTCGGCATCCCCCTCGGCGTGCTCGTGTTCTTCACGCAGGTGCCGGTGCTCCCCGTCGGCGACGGTGACGCGGCGACGTTCCTCGTCCCCGGGGTGCTCGGCCTGTCGGCGACGGCGACGGGGCTCGTCGCCAGCGCCATCCAGACCGCCTACGAACGCAAGTCGGGCGCGCTGAAGCTGCTCGGTGCGACGCCGCTGGGGCGCGGCGGCTTCGTCGTCGCGAAGCTCACGTCCGTCGTCGCCATGCTCGGGGTCCAGGCCGTCCTCGTCCTCGGCGTCGCCCTCGTGGGGCTGGGCTGGCGGCCCGCCGGTGGCGCGGCCGGGCTGGGGGCGGCCGTCGGCGCCGTCCTGCTGACCGGGCTCGTGATGGCGGCGCTCGGCCTGCTGCTGGCCGGCACGCTGACGGCCGAGCTGACCACGGCGGTCTCCAACGCCCTGTTCCTCGCCCTCCTGCTGCTCGGTGGGGTGGCGGTCGATCCGGCCGTGCTGCCCGACGCGCTCGCCGCGATCGGTGGGGTGACCCCGCTCGGCGCCGCGGTGGGCCTGCTGCGCGGCGTGCTCGACGGGGCGAGCGGGACCGGTGCGGCGCTCGCCACCCTCGTCGGCTGGGGGGCGCTGGGGACCTTCGCCGCCACCCGGACGTTCCGCTGGGACGCGTGACGCCTGACGCGTGAGGGGCCGTACCGACGCGTCTACGGCCTCTCGCTACCATCCGGCCCGCAGGGCCCTCAGGTCAGGTCGTGACGTCGTGCCGCTCGGCGGCTGACGGGACGCCGAGCTGGGGCCCGTCGGACGGACGGACTCGGAGGCGGTCGGGTGACGCGGAAGCACCTCACGGCGGACGGTGGGACGGGCGGCGCATCGGGCCGCGGTCGTCGCCGGGCCCGCAGGTTCGTTCCCCTCGCCGGTCTCGCCGTCCTGCTGGCCGCCTGCTCGGGCGAGCAGAACGCGCTCGCACCGGCCGGCCCCTTCGCGCAGGGCCCCCAGGACCTGATCGTCTGGGTGTTCGGCATCGCCGTCGTCGTGTTCGTCCTCGTCCAGGGGCTCATCCTCTACACGTCGTGGCGCTACCGCCGTCGCGAGGGTGACGACTCGATGCCGGAGCAGGTCCACGGCAACACGAAGCTCGAGATCGTCTGGACGCTCATCCCCGCGATGATCCTCGCGGCGATCGCCGTCCCGACCGTGCAGCTGATCTTCGAGCAGATGGACGAGCCGGAGGGCGACGTCCTCACCGTCGAGGTCATCGGGCACCGCTGGTGGTTCGAGTACTACTACCCGGACTACGACATCTACACCGCCAACGAGATGGCGATCCCGACCGACATGCCGGTCCGGCTCGAGATGACCGCGACCGACCTCGCCCGCTCGCCCGACCTCGGCGTCATCCACTCCTTCTGGATCCCCCGGCTCGCCGGCAAGCAGGACCTCGTCCCGGGCCACACGACCTACCTCAACCTCCAGGCCGACGAGCCCGGGCGCTACCTCGGACAGTGCGCCGAGTACTGCGGCCTGAGCCACGTCAACATGCGGGCGCGGGTCGTCGCGATGGAGATGGCCGACTTCGAGACCTGGGTCGCCGAGCAGCAGGCGCCGGCAGCCGTGCCCGCCGCCGGCACGCTCGAGGCCCGCGGCCGTGAGCTGTTCGGTGACCTCGGGGCGCGGCAGGCCTGCGCGTCCTGCCACCAGGTGTGGGAGGGTGAGGGGCTGCGCGGCCCGGCGCAGGGACCGGACCTCACGCACCTGTGGAGCCGCGAGGAGTTCGCCGGCGCGATCCACGACCTCACCCCCGAGAACCTTCGGGCATGGCTCGCGGATCCGAACTCGATGAAGCCGATGCAGTACGAGGTCAACGGCATCGGGATGCCGAACCTGAACCTGACCGACGACGAGCTGGACGCGCTGACCGCGTACCTCGAGACGCTCGACTGACCCCGACGCCAGGAGGGGAACGATGGCCAGCACCACCGCAGCCGCCGAGACGCCGCGGCTCCGTCCGTCGAAGCCGACCGGCTTCCTGAGCTGGGTCGCGACCACCGACCACAAGCGGATCGGCATCCTCTACTTCTGGACCGTCCTCGCGTTCTTCTTCATCGGCGGTGTCGAGTCGAGCCTCATCCGTGCGCAGCTCGCCCAGGCGGAGCTGAGCGTCCTCACCCCCGAGATCTACAACCAGATGTTCACGATGCACGGCATCACGATGGTGTTCCTCGTGGTGATGCCGTTCGCGGCCGCGTTCTTCAACTACCTGCTGCCGCTGATGATCGGTGCGCGTGACGTCGCGTTCCCGCGGCTCAACGCCTTCAGCTACTGGTTCTACCTGTTCGGCGGCATCTTCCTCTACTCGTCGTTCTTCCTCGGCGGCGCGCCGAACGGCAGCTGGGTCGGCTACGCACCGCTGTCGACCAACGCCGTGTCCAACATGGCGTTCTACGCCGTCGGCATCCAGATCCTCGGCGTGTCGTCGCTCGCGTCGGCGATCAACTTCATCGTCACCATCATCAACATGCGCGCGCCCGGCATGACGTTCATGCGGATGCCGATGTTCGTGTGGATGACGCTGACGACGTCGTTCCTGCTGCTCTTCGCCGTCCCGATCATCGCCGTCGCGCTGTTCATGCTCCAGTTCGACGCGGTGTTCAACGCCCAGTTCTTCCAGCCGGCCTCCGGTGGGGACCCGATCCTCTACCAGCACCTGTTCTGGCTGTTCGGGCATCCCGAGGTCTACATCATGATCCTCCCGGCGATGGGGATCGTCTCGGAGGTCATGCCGACGTTCAGCCGCAAGCCGCTGTTCGGCTACGCGGCGATGGCGTTCGCCGGCGCCGCGATCGGCTTCATCGGCTTCGGGGTGTGGGCGCACCACATGTTCACCTCGGCGATCGGCCCCGTCCCACGCTCCGCGTTCGCCGTCGCGACGATGTTCATCGCCGTCCCCACCGGCATCAAGATCTTCAACTGGGTGTTCACGATGTGGGGCGGCCGGATCCGGTTCACCACGGCCATGCTGTTCAGCGTCGGGTTCGTGTCGATGTTCACGATCGGCGGCCTGTCCGGCGTCATGCACGCCATCGTCCCGCACAACGCGCAGCAGCACGACACCTACTTCGTCGTCGCGCACTTCCACTACGTGCTGTTCGGCGGCGCGCTGTTCGGGCTGATCTCCGGCGTCTACTACTGGTTCCCCAAGGTCACCGGCCGGCTGATGAACGAGAAGCTCGGCAAGGTGCACTTCTGGACCTGGCTGTTCGGGTTCAACCTCACCTTCGGCCCGATGCACATGTCGGGGCTGCTCGGCCAGCCGCGCCGCACCGCCGTGCTGCCCGGCGAGCTCGGGGCGACCGTCGAGCTGTACAACCTGCTGTCCTCGCTCGGCGTCGTCGTCCTCGCGATCTCCGCGAGCATCTTCCTCTACAACCTGATCCGCAGCATCCGCAGCGGCGAGGCGTCCGGGGACGACCCGTGGGACGCGCGCACCATCGAGTGGATGACCGCGACCCCGCCGAAGCACCACAACTTCGACGTCATCCCGGTCGTCACCAGCCGGGACGAGTTCTGGCACCGCAAGTACGCGGAGTCGGAGGAGGGCATCCCCGTCGCCGTGCCGGTCGGCGCCTCCGTCGACGAGGAGTCGGACGCGGGCCACGACGAGCACATCCACATGCCCGACCCGTCCCTGTGGCCGGCCATCCACACCCTCGGCGTGCTGCCGCTCGGCTACGGCCTCGTGTACGCGAACTGGCTGCTCGTCGGGATCGGCGCGGTGTGGATGGTCGCCGGCATGTTCGGCTGGATCATCGAGCCGCTCGCCGAGGGCGACGACGACGAGCCGGCGGTCGCCGGCGCCGCCGCGCACTGACCGGCTGACGCCGCACCGAAGGAGACCGCCGTGACCGCCGTCGCCCCCAGCACGTCGATGGGCCTCGACAGCCGCAAGCTCGGCATGTGGACCTTCCTCGCGTCCGAGTTCCTGTTCTTCGGCGCGTTCGTGTCCGCCTACCTGCTGTACATCGACGAGACGAACGGTGGCCCGGGGATCGAGATCTTCGACATCCCGTTCACCTCCGTCAGCTCGTTCGTGCTGCTGATGAGCTCGCTGACGATGGTGCTCGCGCACAACAGCCACGTGCGGGGCGACCTGCGGCGCATGCGCCTGTGGACGCTCGCCACCGCCGGGCAGGGCATGGTGTTCCTCGGCGGGCAGGTGTACGAGTTCACCGTGTTCTACCGCGAGGGGCTCGACCTGACGCAGTCGCCGTTCGCGTCCTCGTTCTTCTTCCTCACCGGCTTCCACGGCGCGCACGTCGCGATCGGCGTGCTCCTCCTCCTGGGGCTGTACAGCCTCAGCCTCACCGGGAAGGTCAAGGTCGGGCAGGACGTCAAGACGGAGATGGTCGGCCTGTACTGGCACTTCGTCGACATCATCTGGGTCATCATCTTCACCGTCGTCTACCTGATCCCCGAGCTGCGGGTCTGACGGTCGCGGCGCGACGAACGAGCGGAGCAACGATGAGCACGACGGGCGGCACGGCGGCGGAGACCGCCGAGCACGAGGAGCACGCGGGGCATCACCCGACCCCGCAGGAGTACGTGCGCATCGCGCTGATCCTCGCCGCGCTCACCGCCCTCGAGGTCTCGACCTACTACTTCGAGTTCGGGGCCGCCGCGATCCCGCTGCTCATCGCCCTGATGGTCATCAAGTTCGTCATGGTCGCCGGCTTCTTCATGCACCTGCGCTTCGACACGAAGCTGTTCGGCCGGTTCATGTACACCGGCCTCGGGTTCGCGGTCGTGCTGTACACGGCGACGCTGCTCATCTTCGTCGTCGACGCGAACCAGTAGGGGGCCGCCCGTGACCACCAACGTCCGCTCCCGGCTGCTCGCGCCGATCCTCATCCCCATCGCCATCGTCCTCGTGATGGGCGGCTTCGTCGGTGGCGTCGCCGCCCTCCTGCTCTACAACACGAAGACGGGCGCACTCGCGTTCGCCGCGGTCGCCGCCGGCGGCATCCTGTTCGCCGTCAGCCTCGCCGCCGGCCGGGACCGCCTCGAGGCGCGGGCGAAGGTCGTGCTCAGCCTGGCCGCCGTGCTGCCGTTCGGGCTGGGCCTGGGGGTCGCCACCGGCGCGATCGGTGACGTGCCCGACGAGGAGCGCATGATCAACGTGCAGCCGCTGATCACCGTCCCCGAGGACGCGCCCGTCCTCGCCGCGGAGAACTCGCTGGAGTACTGCCTGCTCGCCGCCGACGGTTCCTGCACGCCGACGGACAGCTGGGAGGTCGTCCCCAGCGCCGAGGCCGAGACCCTGTCGTTCGTGTTCGAGAACCTCGAGCCGCAGATCCCCCACAACGTCGTCATCACCACGCTCGAGGGCACGGCGGACGCCCCGCAGGCCGGCGAGGTCCTCGCCGAGTCGACCCTCATCAGCGGCGTCAGCAACGAGTACTTCGTCGCCGAGGACGTGACGTGGGACGACCTGCCCGAGCAGTGGTACTTCTTCTGCCGCGTGCACGCGAACATGAACGGCATCGGCACCGTCGTCAGCGGCTGACGTCCCGCTCGCCGCTGCGCGCGAGCGCGTCGGCGACCGCGGCCGCCGCCGCCCGGCCGACCGCCCCGTGGGCCTCGGCCGGCCAGTGGACCCCGTCGGGGTTGAGCCGGTCGGCGAACGGGGCGACGTGCTCCCACACCGGCACGGTCGACCAGCCCGCGGTCTCGGCGAGCGCCAGCTGCCGACGTTCCGACTCGGCGCGCCGCGGATGCGTCCCCCCGTGGTGCCGGGCGCGGTGCGAGGTCGGACCGAGCGCGACGCACACCGCACGCCCCATCGTCAGCCCACGTGCCTGGTCCAGGACCTGCCGGTACCGGTGGGCGAACACCGCCGCAGGCGTGCGCACCCCGCGTGCCCCACGGAGCCGCACCACCCACGGGTGGGCGCGCCGCACCGTGCTGCGGACACGGCGGCGCAGCCCCGCCGGTCGCAGCCGGGGGATGACGTCGTCGAGCACCGGTGGTAGTCCGGCGGGCGCATGGTCGAGGCTGCCGATCGCGACGACGACCACGTCGGCCGGTCCGATCACGTCGAACATGAGGTGCCGGTCCTTCGTGAGCGCCTGCCATGCGACCAGCGCGTCGACGCCCGGCCGGGCCCAGACGGTGACCGCCGCCGCACGGCCGGTGCGGTCCGTCAGCTCCCGCGCCAGCACGTTCGGCCACAGGACGTCCGCGTCGGGCGGCAGCGGTCCGGTCGCGTCGGTGAACGCCGTCGAGTCGCCCACGACCGCGACGCGCAGGACGTCGCCGGTGCTCACGCGGTGACCGCGGCCTCGGACGGGGCGTCGGGGGCGAGGTCCGGGCGGTGGGCGATGACCCACACGCGGGCGGTCGAGAGCCAGACGAGGGACGCGCCGACGATGTGCAGCGAGACGAGCTCGGCGGGGATGCCGAGCCAGTACTGCAGGTAGCCGACCCCGCCCTGCGCGATGGAGATCGCGATGAGCGTGCCGAGCGCGCGTGCCAGCGTGCGCTCACCCAGCTGCCGGGCGACGAGCAGCGTCACGATGCTCGTGCCCAGCAGCATCCACACGCCGTGGGCGTGCGCGATCGCGAGCGTGCCGATGTAGATGCCGATGCGGGGCGCCGTCGCGTCGCCGCCGTGCGGGCCCGCGGCGGTGACGAACGTGCCCAGCAGCAGCACGGTGAAGGCGATGACCGCGACGGCCGTCGTCGCATGCCGCAGCCCTGCCGGGGCGCGGGGTCGGGACGGGTCGGCCCGCAGGCCGCGGACGGCCGCGACCGCGAGGGCGATGAGCACCATCGAGGCGAGGAAGTGGACCGACACGGTCCACCACTGCAGGCCGGTGAGCACCGTGATCCCCCCGATGACCGCCTGGACGAGGACGCCGAGGGGGAGCACCCACGCGATGGTGCGGACCACGCGGGGCACGACCCCCGCGCGACGGACCTCCCACAGGAACCACAGCGACGCGGCGAGGACGGCGAAGGTCAGCAGGCGGTTCCCGAACTCGATGCCGGCGTGGAGGTCCTCGAACACGTTCGCCGACGGGGTGAAGCTGCCCGGCTCGCACTGCGGCCACTCGGCACAGCCGAGACCGGACCCCGTGACCCGGACGACGCCGCCGGTCACGACGATGCCGACGTTGGTCGCGAGGGCGGCGTAGCCGGCGCGCAGCAGCCGCCGGGGGGGCGGCGGCGTGGTGCGGTGGGCCGGCTCGGGGTGGTGGGGGAGCGTGGACGTCATGCACCGAAGGTACCGGCGGGCCCTACCCTGCCCGGTGACGCCCGAGGCGTCCACGACCGGGCGACCAGGAGTCAGCGGTGGAGCAGGAACGCGCCGTCGTCGACGGTCCGGGTCCGCTGCACCCGTCGGACGCCGCACCGCTGACCGGGCGGCACGCCGGGCGTCGCGCGCGGCTGCGCGCCTACGTGCTCGTCACCAAGCCGCGCATCATCGAGCTGCTGCTCGTCACCACCGTGCCGACGATGGTCGTCGCCGCCGGCGGCTGGCCGTCGACGTGGCTCGTGCTCGCCACGCTCGTCGGCGGCACGCTGTCGGCGGCGAGCGCGAACACGCTCAACAACCTCATCGACCGTGACGTCGACCGGCTGATGTCACGGACGGCATCACGACCGACCGTGCGCGGTGACGTCTCCCCACGCGGGACGCTGCTGCTCGGCCTCACGCTCGGTGTCGTCGGCTTCGCCTGGCTGTGGCTGCTCGTCGACCCGATCGCGTCGCTGATCGCGACCGGCGCGATCCTGTTCTACGTGTTCGTCTACACGCTCGGGATGAAGCGGCGCACCCCGCAGGCCGTCACCATCGGCGGGATCGCCGGCTGCGCACCGGTGCTGACCGGCTGGGCGGCGGTCACCGGCGGCGACCTCGCCGACCCACGGCCGTGGCTGCTGTTCGCCATCCTGCTGTGGTGGCAGCCGCCGCACTTCTGGGCGCTCGCGATGCGCTTCCGGGAGGACTACGCGCGGGCGAGCCTGCCGATGCTCCCCGTCGCGTACGGCAACGACGAGGCGACCCGGCAGATCCTGCTGCACTCCTACCTGCTGCTCGCCGTCGTGGTCCTGTCGGCCGCCGGCGCGTTCTCCGGGGCCGTGTTCGTCGTCCCGGCGGTCGGTGCGACGCTCGTCTGGGTGTGGCTCGCGCACCGGTTGCGCCGGCTGCGCACCGTCACCGAGGCGAACGCGCTGTTCAAGTTCTCCACGCTGCACCTCACCGTCGTGTTCGTCGCCGCCGCACTGGAGGCCGTGCTGTGAGTCCCGAGGCCACCCGGCGGTCCGGCCGCCCCCGCATCGGCGTGCAGCTGCACCCGCAGGCGACCGACGTCGCGTCACTGCTCGACGCGTCCCGCCGTGTGGAGGAGGCGGGGCTCGACTCGCTGTGGACGTGGGACCACTTCTTCCCCCTGTACGGCGATCCCGACGCGACCCACTTCGAGGGCTGGACGCTGCTGACCGCGATGGCCGGCGTCACCGAGCGTGTGCAGCTCGGCCACCTCGTCGTCTGCAACTCCTACCGGAACCCCGAGCTGCTGGCCGACATGGCCCGCACCCTCGACCACGTCGCCGGCGGGCGCCTCACCCTCGGGCTCGGCGCCGGCTGGTTCGAGCGCGACTACGCCGAGTACGGCTACGAGTTCGGGACCGCGCCGTCGCGGCTGCGTGACCTCGCCGACGCGCTGCCGCGCATCACGCAGCGGCTGGGGCGGCTCAACCCGCCGGCGGTCGGGGACCTGCCGATCCTCATCGGCGGCGGTGGGGAGAAGGTGACGCTGCGGCTCGTCGCCGAGCACGCCGACGCGTGGAACGGGTTCGGGCCGCCCGACCTGTTCGCCCACAAGAACCGGGTGCTCGACGAGTGGTGCGCGCAGGTCGGCCGCGACCCGCGGGCCATCGAGCGCACCGTGCTGATCGAGGCGGAGGACGCCGGCCGGCTCGACGAGTACGTCGCCGCCGGGGCGGACCACGTCATGGTCCAGACGAGCCACCCCTTCGACCTGACCCCCGCCCTGACGCTGCTCGAGGCCGCCGAGCAGCTCACCTGACGGCTTGACTGAACGACTGTTCAGCGCTAGGCTGAACATATGTTCAGTCACGATGACGCTCGTTCCCGCATCCTGGCGGCGGCCTGCGAGCGGGTCTCGACCGGGGGCACCGCCGGTGCCAGCGTCCGGGGGATCGCGGCCGACGCCGGCGTCTCCCCCGCCCTCATCCTCCACCACTTCGGCTCGAAGGACGGGCTCCTCGCCGCCTGCGACGCCCACGTGCTCGCCACCATCGACCACCTCAAGTCCGACGCGCTGGCGCAGGGTCCGGGGTTGGACATCCTCGGCGCCGTCGCGCACTCGTCGGAGGTCGCAGCACCACTCGTTCGGTATCTCGCACGGCGACTGGTCGAGGGCGGACCCGCCGTCGACGAGCTCGTCGACACGATGGTCGCCGACGCGCATCGTTACGTCCGCGCCGGCATCGAGAACGGCGTCATCCGACCGAGCGCTCACGAGCAGTCCCGGACCGTCCTGCTCACGCTGTGGTCCCTCGGTGCGCTCGCGCTCCATCACCATGCCGAGCGGCTGCTCGGATTCTCCCTGCTCGACGGCCCCGAAGGAGTGCAGCGCTGGAGCGAGCTCGGCGCTGAAGTCCTGATGTCGGGGCTGCTCACCCCTGAGGCGGCCGGCGCGACCCGGTCACAGGAGGCGACCGCATGACCACGGCTATCCACGTGGAGGGCCTGGTGAAGGACTACGGGTCCTTCCGGGCGCTCGACGGCATCGACCTCGCCGTCGAGCGGGGTGAGGTCTTCGGCTTCATCGGTCCCAACGGGGCGGGCAAGTCGACGACGATCCGCATCCTGCTCGACCTGCTGCGGCCCACGAACGGTGACGTCCGCGTCCTCGGCGAGGACCCCACCGCTGGCGGTCCCGAACTGCGCGCCAGGCTCGGCTACCTGCCGGGTGAGCTGACCCTGTCGGGCACGGCCACCGGACGGCAGCTCCTCATGCATCACGCCGCGGTGCGCGACGGCCATGGTCGTGACCGCATCGCCCCGCTCGCCGAACGGTTCCTCCTCGACCTCGACCGGCCGGTCCGCGCCCTGTCGAAGGGCAACAAGCAGAAGATCGGCGTCGTCCAGGCGCTCATGCACCGGCCCGACCTCGCGCTGCTCGACGAGCCGACCAGCGGCCTCGACCCGCTGCTGCAGCAGGAGTTCCTCGACCTCGTGCGCGAGGAGCGCGACGCCGGCACGACCGTGTTCCTCTCCTCGCACGTCCTCAGCGAGATCGAGGGGGTCGCCGACCGTGTCGCCCTCATCCGCGACGGCCGCATCGTCGTCGTCGACGACGTCGCCGCGCTGCGTGCGGCGGCCGGCCAGCGGCTCGACGTCACCTTCGCCGGCGACGCCCCCGCCGACGCGCTCGCTGACGTCGCCGAGCTCGAGGTCGACGGCAACCGGGCCAGGGGGGTGTGGCGCGGCGACGTCCGCCCGCTGCTCGCCATCCTGCAGGCGCAGCCGGTCGTCCATCTCGAGCTGCGCGACCGCGACCTCGAGGAGCTCGTCCTCGACGCCTACCGCACGGAGGGCGGCGCATGAGCCGGATCCGCGCCGTCACCGTCGAGCTCGCCTGGCAGCTCGGCCGCCGTCGCCGCGCGCTCGTGCTGTGGGCGATCGGGTTGACCGCCGTCGCCGCGATCTACGTGCCGCTGTACCCGTCGATCGGCGGCGAGCAGATGCAGGCGCTCGTCGACTCGCTCCCCGCGGAGATGACCGCGGCGCTCGGCTACGACCGGCTCGGCAGCGCTGCCGGCTACCTCACCTCCACCGTGTTCGGCCTGCTCGGCCCGGCGCTCATGCTCGTGTTCGGCATCGGTCTCGGTGCTCGCACCATCGCCGGCGAGGAGGAGGCCGGCGAGCTCGAGCTCGCCGCCGCCGCGCCCGTCCGACGTGACGACCTGCTCGCCGGGCGCGTCATCGCGCTGCACACCCAGATCGCCGTGCTCGCCCTCGTCACGTTCGTCGCGTCCGCGCTGCTGTCCGCGTCCGTCGG
>CAJXTG010000030.1 GCA_913060655.1 uncultured Nitriliruptoraceae bacterium
CGGATGCGGAGCCGGGGGCGGGAATCGAACCCGCGACCATCCGCTTACAAGGCGGGCGCTCTGCCGACTGAGCTACCCCGGCGTGCGCGGGACGCTACCGCTGGGACATCCGCCCTCCGCCGGGTCGGCGGCGCCGTGGAGCCGGGCGGCCGCGGCGCAGGCCACACGGCCGGAGTTCCACCGATGTGGTTCACTCCCCAGCAGGCGAGCCCCGGGAGCGTCCGATGGAACCCACCGTCACCGAACTGCCCGCGACGGGCGCCGTCTCGTCCCTCGACGACCGGTCCCGCGCGATCCTCGACTTCGAGCGCGGCTGGTGGCGCTTCGCCGGCGCGAAGGAGCAGTCGATCCGCGACCGCTTCGACCTGTCGACGACGCGCTACTACGAGCTGCTCAACGCGCTGCTCGACGACGAGGCCGCCCTCGCCTACGACCCGATGCTCGTCCGTCGCCTCCGGCGCATGCGGGCCGCCCGGCAGCGTGAGCGGGCCGCCCGACGCGCGTCCGCCGACGCGGGCTGACCGTGGCCGCGGGGACGCGCGGGGGGCTCGCCGGGATGCGGGCCCTGCCGACGTCGGCCGTGCGGGCGCTGGCCGTCGGTGTCGGCTTCGTCGTCCTCGTCGGCGCCGCCTTCGCCGGCGTCGGCGCCTGGCAGGCGCGGGACACCACCGCCCCGGAGACGGTCGCCCCCGAACCGGAACCTGAACCCGCGCCGGCACCGGAACCTGAACCCGCGCCGGAACCGGAGCCCGAACCGGAGCCGGAACCCGAGCCCGAACCGGTCGAGGACGGCCCGCAGCCGGCCGACGTCACCGTCCAGCTCCTCGACGGGGCCGGTGACGGCGGTGCCGCCGTCGTCGCGGAGGCGCGGACGACGCTGACCGATGCGGGGTTCCGCATCGCCGCGTCGAACAACGCGCGCCCCTACGACACCACCACGATCTTCTACACGGTCGGCTTCGAGGAGGAGGCGCGCCTCGTCGGTGAGACGCTCGGGGTCACCGAGATCAACCCGATGACCGACCTGCCCCCGGAGCGGCGCCTCAGCGACGGGGTGATGGTCCACGTCGTGCTGGGGGCGGACCGCCGCTGACCGCCCCGGCGGCGAGCGGGCCGAGCGGCCGACGGCGCACCGGCACCTCGACGGTCATCAGGGTCCCGTCCGCATCCCGCACCGGCTGCGGCAGCAGCAGCCGGGCCGCCTCCGACGCGTCGCCCACGTCGACGGGTCGACCCTCGACGGCCAGCCGGTCGGCGACGACCAGCACCAGCTCCGCCGCCATCCGCCCGAGCGCGTCGAGCGTCTGGTGGTCGTGCCCCCTGACCCCCAGGTCGACCTGACCGATCACCTCCGGACCGCACAGCCGGGCCGTGTCGAGCAGCAGCCCGAGCTCCACCCCGTAGCCGGCCTCGAACGGGAGGTGCTCGAGCAGCTGCCGGTCCGCCGCGTACTCGCCGGCGAGCGGCTGCGCGACGTGCGCGACCGCCGGCCAGAGCAGCGCCAGCAGCGGGCGCACCGTCAGCTCGGTGACCCGGCCGCCACCGACCCGGTCGCCGTCCCATGCCCGCTGCGCGGCGGACTTCACCAGGCGCAGGCGCTCGTCCAGCAGCAGCGGTGCGAGCGTGCCGACGGCCAACCACGGGTCGGGGTCGTGCACGTCCGCGTCGACGAACGCGACGAGGTCCGCCGACGTCGCCGCCACCCCGCACCGCAGCGCCGCCCCCTTCCCCGGAGCGCCGACGTCCGCCGCGTCCGACGTCCCCTGGGGGACGACCCGTGCGCCGGCGGCCGCGGCCCGGGCGGCCGTGTCGTCGCGCGACGCGCCGTCGACGACGACGAGCTCGTCCACGAGCGGCACCGGCGCACCCGGGGCCGCGACCGTCGCGCGGCGGATCGCACCGACGACGTCCGCGACCCGCGACCCCTCGTCGCGGGCAGGGATGACCACCGCCGTCGTCAGTCCGCGCTCCGCCTTCTGCCGTGCCACCACGAGCGGGTCGAACGCCGTCCGGTCCGGGATCGAGGACGTGCCGCGCACCGTGATCGCGCTCAGGAGGCCATGATGGCGACGGTCCCCGCGTAGCCGGCGAGCAGCGCGACCCCGGCCGGACGCCCCACCCGTTCGCGCACCAGCAGCAGGCTGACGGCGACGACCGCCGCGAGCATCAGCAGGACCGCCCGGCCCGACAGCTCCGGCGACACGAGCTGCCCCAGCGACGCACCGGTCCACACGACGAACGGGCCGACCGCCAGCGCGTTGAACAGGTTGCTGCCGAGGATGTTGCCGACGAGCAGGTCCGTCTCGTCCCGTCGTACCGCCTGCACCGCTGCGGCCAGCTCCGGCAGCGACGTCCCGACCGCGACGAGCGTCAGTCCGACCAGCCCGTCGGACAGGCCGGCGGCGGTCGCGATCGCGCCGCCGCCGAGCACGACCGCCTGCGCGCCCGCGAGCGTGCCGACCAGCCCCAGCAGCGCCCGGAGGGACTCCCTGCCGAGCGCGACCGTCGACCCGTCCTCGGCGGTCGTGACGGCTGCCGGCGCGTCGCCCCGACCGCGCACGATCATGAAGGTGATCACCGCGACGAGCAGCACCGCCAGCAGCAGCGCGTCCGTACGCCGCAGCGTCCCCTGGACCGCCCAGGCGAACGCGAGGACGCCGAGCAGCGACAGGGGGACCTCCCGTCGGACGGTGACCCGTGCGACCCGGATCGGCCCGACGACGGCGGCCGCGCCGAGCACCAGCAGCACGTTGGCGATGTTCGACCCGACGATGTTGCCCACCCCGAGGTCGAACACGCCCTCCAGGCCGGCGAGCACCGTCACCAGCAGCTCGGGCGTGCTCGTCCCGAACCCGATGATGACGACGCCGACGACGATCGGGGTGACACCGAGCCGGCTGCTGATGCGGGCGGCCCCGTCGATGAGGCTGTCCGACCCGACGACGAGCACGACCAGCCCGACGACGAGCACGACGGACGCGAGCAGCAGCGAATCCTCCAGCATGGGCCGCACGCTAGCCAGCCGGCCGTGGTCGGCCCGCCGGTAGCCTCCCGGCGGACGGAGGATCCGATGGCGAGCCCGCACCGCACCCGACGTGTCCGCACCGTCGTCGTCGCGCTCGCCCTCGTCACCGCCGCCTGCGCGTCCGAGACCGGCGAGGAGCCCACCGTGCCCGACACGCCCGACACGACCGCGACGGGGCCGCAGCAGCCCGACGCGACCGCGATCCTGGATGCGGCGTACCCGGACCGTCAGCAGCCACCCACCGTCCTCGAGGTCACCGACGTCGTCGAGGGCTCGGGCGCCGCGGCGACCGCCGGCCGCCAGGTCGTCGTCCACTACTGGGGGCTGCGCTGGAGCGACGGCGGCACGTTCGACGCGTCCTGGACGCGTGGCGAACCGTTCACGTTCGCCCTCGGCGCCGGCCGTGTCATCGCCGGCTGGGAGCAGGGCGTCGAGGGCATGCGGGTCGGTGGCCGGCGACTGCTCGTCATCCCCCCGGCGCTCGCCTACGGCGACCGTGGGGCCGGTGACGTCATCGGCCCGGGGGAGACGCTCGTGTTCGTCGTCGACCTCCTCGACGTGGCCGGCTCCTGAACCTCCGCGACCTGCTCGCACTGGGCGACCTCGACGGGCTCGTCCGCGAGGTCGACCGGCTCGCCGTCCGCTCCGACTGGGACGGGCTGCTCGCCCTGCGTGACGCCTGCCTCGCGGCGACCGAGGAGACGGGGCGGCAGCTGTGGGGCCCCGCCCGGTACGCCGCCTACCGGGTCGCTCTCGACGGCCCTGCGCCGCTCGCCGCGGCCATGCTCGAGCCCGGCGTCGTGCGCTTCGGGCTCGGCCCGCTCACCGAGGTCGTCGCCCAGCACCACCCGTTCGCCGACCTCGCCCCGCACCTCGACGCGACCCTCGCGCCCGTCGTCGCGCAGGAACGGGTGCTGCGGGGGGAGGACCTGCGCGGGGACGCCCGGGCGGCCGGCGCACCCGACGACCCGCCACTCGTGCTGCAGCCGTTCGAACGCGGGTACGTGCTGCCCGAGTACCGCGCCGACGAGCGGCTGGACGGTGCGGTCCCCCTCCCCGCGGACGGGCCGAGCGTCACCGCCGCTGCCGGCACGTCCGGTGCCGGCACGTCCGGGGTCGCACCCCCGCCCGACGTCGCACGGCTGGCCCGCGCCCTCGAGGACGTCGTCGCCCCCTGGGCCGGCCAGTCCGACGGGCAGGTCGACGTCCGCACGTCCCCCGGCGACGTCCACACGGCGCTCACCGCGGTCCTCGCCGACGCCGGTGCCGCCGGCCCGGTGCCGACCTCGCCGGTCCCGACCCCGACGCTGCTCGCACTGCTCGCCCATGCCGGCGCGTCCGGCGGGGTCCACGGACGCCGCCGCGGCGGGGCGGCCGGCCGGGCGCACGCGTGGTGGGTGGCGCGCTGCGCGACCGGGCTCGCGACGGTCGACGCGGTCGACCCGGACGAGCTCGAGTACCGCCTCGAGGACCTGCAGCCGCTGGTCTTCCGCGTCCCGGGCGCGGCGGCGTGGCGCGTGGAGCTCGCCATGGGTGTGCGGGCCGCGGACGGCGGGGAATGGGCGGTGGCCGTGGCGGCGTTCGACCGCACCGAGGACCCCGACGGTCCCGGCCGGCCCACCGGGCCCGGCACGGGGATGGGTGAGGAGGTGTGGGGATGACGGCAGCCGTCACGTCGGAGCCGCCGGTCCACCCCGCCCTCGGGCCGCTCGGCGCGCTCGTCGGCACCTGGCGCGGTGACGGCGAGGGCGCGTACCCGACGATCGAGCGGTTCCGGTACGTCGAGGAGCTGACGTTCACCCACGACGGGCGTCCGGTGCTCGCCTACCGCCAGCGCACCTGGGACGCGGACTCGGGCGCACCGCTGCACGCCGAGTCCGGCTTCCTGCGCGGCCCGGCCGACGGGCGGGCCGAGCTCGTCGTCGCCCAGCCGACCGGCCTCGTCGAGGCCGCCGTGCTGCACGTCAGCGGCGGGGCCGACGACCTCGTCCTCGCCGGGGAGCGGGCGACGCTGACCCGCACGCCCGGCGCTCGACCGGTCGAGGACGTCCGCCGACGTTTCGCCCTGCACGCCGGGGCGCTGCACGTCGACCTGTGGATGACCTTCGCCGGGCATGTCGACACCCACCACCTGCACGCGACCCTGCTCCCGATCGACCCGGAGGAACGAGGAACCGATGGACGCTGACGAGGCCAACACCCGCCGTGACGAGCTGTTCCTGCTCGACGTGCGCCAGCCCGACGAGTACGGCGCGGGGCACGTCCCCGGGTCCGTGCACATCCCGATGCAGGAGTTGGGCGCACGGCAGGCGGAGCTGCCCACCGACCGTACGATCGTGTGCGTCTGCCGGACCGGCAGCCGCAGCGGCATGGTCACCCGCGCGCTCGCGCAGGCCGGCTACGCCGCTGAGAACCTCGACGGCGGCCTGCAGCGCTGGGCCGCCGCCGGACACGACCTGCAGGACGCCGCCGGCGGACAGGGGACGGTGATCTGACATGAGCGCGACCGACACGGACGCCACACCGGGGCCGGGTGCCGAGCCGCACGCGGCGGTCCGCCTGGTGCTGCCCGTGGAGGGCATGACGTGCGCGTCGTGCTCGGCCCGGGTCGGCCGTGCGCTGTCGAAGCTCGACGGCGTCGACGACGCCAACGTCAACTTCGCCACCCACCGCGCCGCGGTGACCTACGACCCGTCGCGGGTCGACCCGGAGGCCCTGCGGGCCGCCGTCGAACGCGTCGGCTACGCCGTGCCGGAGGTGCCCGACGACGCGGCGATGCACGAACGCCGCCGCGTCCGGCTGACCCGCCAGCTGGCCCTCGCGACGGTGCTGACCGTGCCGGTCCTGCTCATCTCGATGGTGCCGTCGCTGATGTTCGACGGCTGGCAGTGGGTCGCACTGGTGCTGACCACCCCCGTCGTGTTCGGCTCCGGCTGGGAGTTCCATCGCAACGCGGCGCTGAACCTGATCCACCGCCAGGTCACGATGGACACGCTCGTGTCCATCGGCACGCTCACCGCCTACCTGTGGTCGCTGTGGGCGCTCGTCGTGCTGGATGCGGCGGAGCTGCACGGTGGGATGCGCCTGAGCGTCACCGGCCTGCCCGACGTGTACCTCGAGACCGCCGCCGCGATCGTCACCCTCATCCTGCTGGGCCGCTGGTTCGAGCACCGCGCGAAGGGGCGCTCGTCGCAGGCGATCGCCCGGCTGCTCGAGCTCGGCCCGCGCACGGCGACGCTCGCCGACGGTCGTGAGGTGCCCGTCGCCGACCTCGCCGTCGGCGACCGGATCGTCGTCCGTCCGGGCGAGCGCATCCCCGTCGACGCGCGGGTCGTCGAGGGCCGCTCCGCCGTCGACACGTCGATGCTGACGGGCGAGCCGGTGCCCGTCGACGTCGCCGTCGACGACGACGTCGTCGGCGGCACCCTCAACGGCTCCGGTCGGCTCGTCGTCGAGGCGACCGCCGTCGGCGCCGGCACGGTGCTCTCCCAGATCGTCGACCTCGTCGCCCAGGCGCAGGGCGGCCGCGCGCCCGTGGAGGCGCTCGTCGACCGGGTCACGTCCGTGTTCGTGCCCATCGTGCTGCTCATCGCCGCGGGCACGCTCGCCGCCGGACTCCTCGGCGGTGCGACGCTCGCGGAGACGCTGACCCGTGCGGTCGCCGTGCTCGTCATCGCCTGCCCGTGCGCGCTCGGCCTCGCGACGCCCACCGCGATCATGGTCGGCGTCGGCCGCGGTGCGTCGCTCGGGGTCGTCATCAAGGGCGTGCACGTCCTCGAGACGACCCGCCGGGTCGACACGATCGTGCTCGACAAGACCGGCACGCTGACCGAGGGGCGCATGACCGTCGTCGCCGACCGCGTCGATGCACACGCCGCCGCCGATTCGTCCGTGCGCACCGCCGCGCTGGCCGCCGTCGTCGCCGCGGAGGGTGCCAGCGAGCATCCGATCGCCCGCGCCGTCGCCCGCGACCTCGCCGAGCGGCACGGCCCGCTGCCGGAGGTCGCCCTCGACGACTTCACCGCCCTGCCCGGCCTCGGCGTCCGCGCCCGTGTCACGATCGGCGGGGTCGACCACACCGTCGTCGTCGGACGGCCGTCGCTGCTCGCCGACGACGGGAGCCCGCTCGACGCCGACCTCGTCGCCGAGCGGGACACCCACGAGGCGCAGGGCCGCACCGTCATCGCGGCCGCGGTGCGACCGACCGACGGGGACGCACCCGCCGTGACCGCCGTCATCGCCCTGTCCGACGTGATCAAGCCGACGTCCCGCGAGGCGGTCGCCGCCTTCGGTGAGCTCGGGCTGCGCACCGTCCTGCTCACCGGCGACCAGGAGGCCACCGCCCGCGCCGTCGCCGACGAGCTCGGCATCGAGCAGGTCGTGGCCGGGGTCCTGCCCGACGGGAAGGACGCCGTCGTGCGCGAGCTGCAGGAGGCGGGCCGGACCGTCGCGATGGTCGGTGACGGCATCAACGACGCACCGGCGCTCGCGCGCGCGGACCTCGGGCTGGCGATGGGCACCGGCACCGACGTGGCCATCGAGGCCGGCGAGGTCACCCTCATGAGCGGCGACCCGCGGGCCGCCGCCGACGCGATCGCCCTGTCGCGACGCACGCTGGGGACGATCCGTTCCAACCTCGTGTGGGCGTTCGGCTACAACACGCTCGCGATCCCGCTCGCCGCGCTCGGGCTGCTCAACCCGATGGTCGCCGCCGCTGCGATGGGCTTCTCCAGCGTGTTCGTCGTGACCAACTCGCTGCGGCTGCGGGACTTCCGCGGCGCCCGCGCCAGCGCACCGACCCCCCGTCAGCGGGCCGAACGGGTCGGGGTCCGCCTGGCGATGGCCGCCGGCATCGTCGCCGTCGTCGTCGTCGGCGCCGCGTTCCAGCGCAGCCTCCTGCCGGGGCGCACCGTCGACGTCGAGATGACCGCAGCCGGCGTCGTCCCCGCCGTCGTCGAGGTCGTCCCCGGGGAGAAGGTCACCTTCGTCCTCGACGCGGACGCGCGCACGACGTTCCACGTCATCGACGTCGTCGAGCTCGCCATGATGCGCCTCGACGACACCGGTGCGGCCATGGACCACGGCGGGATGGCCGTCGCCACCGTCGTGCCCGACGGCACGACGGTCCGGCTGACGTGGACCGTGCCCGACGACGCCGACGAGGTGCGCCGGCTGCGGCTGCACGACCACGAACGCGACACCGTCGCCGAGCTCGTCCCCGTCACCGACGCAGGAGGGGCGGTCGGATGATCCCCATCTGGCAGGTCCTGGTCGTCGCGACCCTCACCGTGTTCGTCGCGCCGCTGTGGCCGTGGAGCCGCGGCTGGTCGTGGGCACCGGCCGGGATGCTCGCGATGGGGCTGGCGGGGATGGTGCTGTTCCCGCTGACGGTCGTGCCCGCCTGACCGGCGGGCGTCCCGGCGGGCACGGTCAGCCGGCGGCGCGCTTCGCCGCCTGCTTCGACTCGCGCACCAGCTGCAGGCTCTCCGCGTCGGTGACGTCGGCGATGGAGCGGTACCCGTCGAGCGCGTAGTCGCCGGCGACCGCCTCCCAACCGTCGGGTCGCACGCCCAGCTGCTTCGCGAGCAGCGCCACGAAGATGCTGGCCTTCACGTCGCCGAACCCGGGCAGTGCGGCGAGCCGCGCGTGGAGCGTCTCCCCGTCCGCGACGTCGCGCCAGATGGCCCCGGCGTCACCGTCGTGCTGCTCGACGACCGCCTCGGCGAGGCGCAGCACCCGGCCCGCCATCGACCCGGGGAACCGGTGGATCGCCGGCTTCACGCGGAACGCCGCCTCGACCTCGTCCGGCGGCGTGGCGAGCAGCGCCGCAGGGGTGAGCTCGATCCCCAGACGCTCCGCCAGCCGGTGCGGGCCGAGGAACGCGATCTCCATGCGGATCTGCTGGTCGAGCAGCATGCCGACGAGCAGGGCGAACGGGTTCGACGCGAGCAGCGCGTCGCCGTCGGCGTCACCGGTCAGGTTCAGCGTCGTCATGTCGGCTCCACCGGCTCGGACGTCCCGTTCGTGGTGCGCCGGCGCCGCAGCGTCCGCACGCCGAGGACCAGCACGGCGAGCGCGGCGAGCGCGGGCAGCACCGTCAGGGCGAACCAGATGACGCCCTCGACGACGAGCTGCCCGAGCCGGACCGTCGCAGCCAGCGCGTCGCGCACCACGGCGGGCACGTCCCACGTCCCCACGACCGGGGTGGCCGAGCGGGCCTGGCGGACCGTCACGTACACCGTGGACAGGGTCACGCGGTCGGCGAGCTGGATGCGGCGCCCCTCGATGCGGTCGATGTCGGTGCGCACCTGCTGCAGGCGGTCGGCGACGGCGACCAGCCCCTCGACGGTGCCGTCCCGCTCCCGCACCTCCGTCAGCAGTGCGCGCAGCTCCGCCTCGAACGCCCGCAGGTTCTCCAGCTGCGCGTCGAGGTCGCTCAGCTCGAGCGTGACGTCGAGCTCGTCGACGGTCCGGAACGGCACGGACCGGGCGAGGCCGTCCAGCTCGTCCACGAACGCGTCGAGGCGCTCCTCGGGCACGCGGAGCACGAGGCTGCCGGAGACGGTGCCGTCCTCGTCGCGCGACAGCGTCGTCGAGGCGACCTCGCCGTCGAACGCGGCGGTGCGGGCCACGACCGCATCGATGGCCGTGGCGCCGTCATCGACGACGAGCTCGATGCTCGCCGTGCGCACGATCGCCGGACCGTCGTCGACGCGGTCCGCACCGACGTCGGCGGCTCGGCCGAGGTCCTCGGCGGCGACGTCCGGCATGGGTTCCGCCATGCCCATCTCCGGCGCCGGCAGGGACGTCACCGCGCCGTCGGAGGCGGTCATGGACGTGTCGTCCCCCCCGCAGCCGGCGAGGAGGAGGCCGGTGGCGAGCACGGCGGCGACGACGCGTCGCGGGCGGCGGTGGCCACGGCCGGCGGCGCGCCCGGAGGGGGCGGGGGAGCGAGTCATGCCGGCAACCTATTGCGTCGCGGGAGCGGGCGGCAACGGCCGACCGGCCCTCCGGGCCCCTCCGGCCGCCCGGGGACGCACTATTCTGTGGACTCTGCGCACGCGTGCGCGCCGGACCGTCAGCACCCGGACCGTCAGCACCCGAGCCGTCAGCACCCGAGCCGCCAGCACCCGAACCGGTGGGTCCCCCGCCGAGGACGTCGAGCCGCAGCATGTCGCCGACCGACCCCGCGTCCGGTCCCTCCCGCCCCGCGGTCAACGCCTGGTTGATCGCGGAGATGGAGGAGCGCTTCCTCGCCGATCCCGCGTCGGTGCCCGCCGACTGGCAGGCCCACTTCCGGGCGGCCGGCGCCGCCGGGAGCAACGGGTCGAGCCCGAACGGCAGCGGTGCGTCCGGCGCGGGGGCGCACGCCGCCCCCGGTGGCCGGGGGCTGCCGGCCGCCGTCGCACCGGTCGACCCCGACGGTCCGGAGCCGCGCCGGCTGCGCGGGACCGGCGCCCGCATCGTCGAGAACATGGACCGTTCGCTGGCGGTGCCGACCGCCACGTCGGTCCGCGAGGTCCCGGCGAAGCTGCTCGAGGTCAACCGGCGCATCATCAACAACTACCTGAAGCGGATCGACGGCGGGAAGGTGTCGTTCACGCACCTGATCGCCTACGCGATGGTGCGGGCGCTCGACGAGGTGCCGGCGATGGTCCGCCGCTACACCGAGGTGGACGGGCGGCCCGCCGTGCTCGAGGGGGGACCGGTCGGGCTCGGCCTCGCCGTCGACGTGCCCGCCTCGGACGGTGGCCGCTCGCTGCTCGTCCCCGTCATCGCCGACGCGACGACGCTCGACTTCGCCGACTTCGTCGCCGCCTACGAGGCGCTCGTCCGCCGCATCCGCGCGAACGACCTCGACCCGGCGATGTTCGCCGGGGCGACCCTGACGATCACCAACCCCGGCACGATCGGGACGGTCCACTCGGTGCCGCGGCTCATGCCCGGCCAGTCCGCGATCCTCGGGGTCGGGGCGATCGACCTGCCCGCCGAGTTCCAGGCGGCGGACCCGCGCACCGTCGCCGACCTCGGCATCAGCAAGGTCGTCGCCCTCACGTCGACCTACGACCATCGGGTCATCCAGGGGGCCGAGTCCGGCGCGTACCTCAAGCGGGTCCACGAGCTCCTCATCGGGGAGCACGACTTCTACGACGACCTGTTCCGCGCGCTCGGACTGCCCTACGAGCCGGCCCGCTGGCGGCGTGACGACGCGGCGCAGGACAGCAGCGACGCGCAGCTCGCGAAGCAGCTGAAGGTCAGCCAGCTCGTCAACGCCTACCGGGTGCGTGGCCATCTCATCGCGGACCTCGACCCGCTGCGCCAGAAGCCGCCGCGCATGCACCCCGAGCTCGACCCGAACACCTACGGGCTGTCCATCTGGGACCTCGACCGGGAGTTCCTCGTCGAGATCGCCGGCGGCCAGCCGATGCGCATGCAGCTGGGCACGATCCTCGCCGTCCTGCGGGACGCGTACTGCCGCACCATCGGCGTCGAGTTCGGCCACGTGCTCGACCCGGAGGAGAAGCGGTGGCTGCGCGCCCGCCTGGAGGGGGTCAGCGGCCAGACGTCGGCGGAGGACCAGTGGCGCATCCTCGAGCGGCTCAACGCGGCCGAGGCGTTCGAGTCGTTCCTCCACACGAAGTACGTCGGGCAGAAGCGGTTCGGGCTCGAGGGCGCCGAGTCGCTGATCCCGCTGCTCGACGCCGTCGTGGAGCGCGCCGCCGACGACGGGCTCGAGGACGTCGTGATGGGCATGGCCCACCGTGGCCGGCTCAACGTGCTGTCCAACGTGCTCGGCAAGTCGCACCGGCAGATCTTCGGCGAGTTCGAGGGTGAGCTGGAACCGGACACGGTGCAGGGGTCGGGCGACGTCAAGTACCACCTCGGTGCGCACGGCACCTACACGGCCCGGTCCGGCGCGACCGTCGAGCTCCACCTGCCGCCCAACCCGTCCCACCTCGAGGCGGTCGACCCGGTCGTGGAGGGCATCGCCCGGGCGATGCAGGACCGTTACGACCGTGGTGACGCCGGCGAGTTCCCCGTCCTCCCGCTGCTCATCCACGGGGACGCGGCGTTCGCCGGGCAGGGCGTCGTGTTCGAGACCCTGCACCTGTCGCAGCTGCGCGGCTACCGGACCGGCGGGACCGTGCACGTGGTCGTCAACAACCAGGTCGGGTTCACCACCTCCCCGGACGCGTCCCGCTCGTCGCACTACGCGACCGACGTCGCCAAGGCCGTCCAGGCGCCGATCGTCCACGTCAACGGGGACGACCCGGAGGCGGTCGTGCGGGTCGCACGGCTCGCGTTCGACTACCGGCAGACGTTCCACCGCGACATCGTGATCGACCTCGTCTGCTACCGCCGTCACGGGCACAACGAGGCCGACGACCCGTCGTTCACGCAGCCGGACATGTACCGGCTGATCGACGAGCGTCCGTCGGTCCGGCGGCTGTACACCGAACGGCTCACGACGCGCGGGGACCTGACCGCGGAGCAGGCCGAGGAGGCGCTGCGCGACTTCCAGGCGCGGCTGGAGGCCGCCTTCGACGAGGCGAAGGAGGCGAAGCAGCCCGAGGCGCCGCTCGCCCGCCCGCCCGTGGAGCGCGGCGTGCTCCCGTCGGTGGAGACGGCCGTGCCCGCCGAGCTCGTCGCCGAGGTCGCCGCCACGCACTTCGCGGTCCCCGACGGGTTCCGGCGGCATCCGAAGCTCGACCGGGTCCTCCGACGTGCCGAGGAGCGCTACCACGCCGGCGAGGTCGACTGGGCGCTCGGTGAGGCGCTCGCGTTCGGCACGCTCCTCGCCGAGGGCACCTGGGTGCGGCTCGCCGGGCAGGACTCGCGGCGCGGCACGTTCTCGCACCGGCACGCCGTCCAGGTCGACTTCGCCACCGGCGCCGAGCACGTCCCGCTGGCCGCGCTCGGGGACGGGCCGAGCAAGTTCTTCGTGCACGACTCGCCGCTGAGCGAGTACGCGGCGCTCGGCTTCGAGTACGGCTACTCGGTCGAGCAGCCCGGCACGCTCGTGTGCTGGGAGGCGCAGTTCGGGGACTTCGTCAACGGCGCGCAGATCGTCATCGACCAGTTCATCGTCGCCGCCGAGGACAAGTGGGGGCAGCGGTCCGGCCTCGTCCTGCTCCTCCCGCACGGCTTCGAGGGCCAGGGGCCGGAGCACTCCTCCGCCCGCATCGAGCGGTTCCTCACCCTGTGCGCCGAGGACAACATCCAGGTCGTCAACGCGACGACCGCCGCGCAGTACTTCCACGTGCTGCGCCGTCAGGTCCGTCGCGACGGCGTGCTCGTCCCGCTCGTCGTGTTCACCCCGAAGTCGCTGCTGCGCTCCCCCCACGCCGTCTCGTCCGTCGACGAGCTGACGTCGGGCGGCTTCCGCGAGGTGCTCGACGACCCGGCGTTCCTGCCCGGCGGTGACCGCGCGGAGCGCGCCACGCAGGTGGAGCGGGTGCTCCTCTGCTCCGGCAAGGTCGCCTTCGACCTGATCGAGGCACGGGACGCGCGCGACGTCGACACCGCCGTGGTGCGTGTCGAGCAGCTCTACCCGTTCCCCGAGGCGGCGATCGCCGAGGTGCTGCGCCGCTACCCGGCCGCGCAGGACGTGCGCTGGGTCCAGGAGGAGCCGGGCAACATGGGGGCCTGGTCGTTCGTCGACGGGCGGCTGTGGAACCTGCTGGAGGCGCTCGAGGACGGACGGCGACTCGGGCGCGTCAGCCGGGCGTTCTCCGCCTCACCGGCCGCCGGGCAGATGGTCGTGCACCAGCAGGAGCTCGCCCAGCTGCTCGACGAGGCGCTGGGCTGAGC
>CAJXTG010000031.1 GCA_913060655.1 uncultured Nitriliruptoraceae bacterium
CCGGTGGCGCGCTCCGGACGTTTCACGGTGCGCTGCGACACGAGATGGTTCCAGTGGCAGCCGCGGCACACCTCGACCTCGTAGACGATGAGGTCGCCGTGCCGCTCGGCGAAGCGGGCGAGCCGGGCCGGCTCGACGACCCTCCCGCCCTGCGACTTCGGCCCGCGCTGCAGGAACGCGTAGTGCAGGCCGACGAGCTCGACCTCGTCGCAGACGGGGCAGTCCTCGCCGCGCGGCTCGCCGAGGTGCTTCGCGGCGCGCAGCAGCTCCGGGTGCGCGTCGCAGTGCTGCTCGAGCGCGCGGCTCGCGAGCGACAGGTTGTCGAGCGCGACGCGCCGCTGGAGGCGGTAGTCGACACGGCCCTCAGCCATGCCGACCTCCCGCCGCCGCGGCGCGCACGATCAGGCCGTCATCCAGGACGGCTTGCCGCCCTTCGTCGCCCAGAAGATGTCGCCGATGGCGTCGATCTGCCGCAGCAGCTCCTCGCCGGCGGCGGGGTCCATCGTCTTCTTCGCGTCGCCGGCCGCCTTGATGGCGTGCCAGAACAGCTCGTGGAGCTGCGGGTACTCCTCGAGGTGGTTCGGCTTGAAGTAGTCGGTCCACAGCACCGACAGGTGGTGCTTGACGAGCTCGGCGCGCTCCTCCTTGATGATCACGCAGCGCTGACGGAACGTGTCGTCGTCGGAGTCGTGGTACTTCACGGCGATCTGGTGGACGGACTCGGCCTCGATGCGGGCCTGCGCCGGGTTGTAGACGCCGCACATCAGGTCGCAGTGCGCGTCGACGCGGTCGATCGGCCGCAGGACGTGGGTGAGGCGGCGGGCGAGGGCGGTGCGGAGGGTCATGGTCGGCTCCTGGACGGTCGTACGGCGTACGGTCGGGGGCACGGTCGGGCGTCGCCGGAGGATACTGACGGACGGCCGGAGGAGGTTCGGATGGGACGACGCCGGTGGACGGGCCGGTGGGCGGGCCCCGTCGCGGCCGTCGCCGTCGCCGCTGCGGTCGTCGCCGCACGGCGGTCGGTGCTGCGCGTGCACGGCCTGTCGATGCGGCCGACGCTGCACGAGGGGGACCTGGTGCTGACCGTCCCGCTGCCGCCCGTCGAGGACGACGGGCCGCTGCACGGTCGCGCGTGGGACGTGCGGCGGACGCTGGTGCGCCCCGGCGCCCTCGTCGTCCTCAGCGAACCGGGCGACCGTGCGCACCACATCATCAAGCGGGTGCGCACCATCACGCCCGACGGGGTCGACGTCGTCGGCGACGACCCCGGCTGGTCGATCGACAGCCGCACGTTCGGGACCGTCCCGCACCGGGACGTGCGGCGGCTCGTCCTCGGCCGGCTGCCCGGACCGCGCCGCTAGCTGCGCGCCGCCCACCACGCGTCGAGCGCGGCGAGCGCGGCGTCCTCGTCCATCATCCCCTGCTCGATGCGCAGGTCGAGGAGGAACTGCCACGCCTCGCCGACCTCCGGGCCCGGCGGGATGCCGAGATGCTCCATGATGCGGCGGCCGTCGACGGGCGGGCGGAGCGCGTCGAGCGCCTCCTGCGCGCGCAGATGGTCGATGCGTTCCTCGAGCTCGGTGACCCGCTGCTGGATCGCCTGCGCCTTGCGCGCGTTGCCGGTGGTGACGTCCGCCCGGGTGAGCAGGTTGAGCCGGACGAGCACGTCACCGGCGTCGCGCACGTAGCGGCGCACGGCCGCGTCGGTCCAGCCGGCCTCGTAGGTGTGGAAGCGCAGGTGGAGACGGACGAGCTCGCTGACCTGCTTCACCGTCTCCTTGTCGAAGCGCAGCTCCCGCATGCGCTGGCGGACCATGCGCGCGCCGACGACGTCATGATGGTGGAACGTGACGCTGCCGTCGCCGTGGATCTCCCGCGTCTGCGGCTTGCCGAGGTCGTGCAGCAGCGCGGCGAGGCGCAGCACCACGTCCGGACCGTCGGGCTCCAGCGCGATCGCGTTGTCGAGCACGGCGAGCGTGTGGCGGTAGACGTCCTTGTGCCGGTGCTCGGGGTCGATGCACACGGCGAGCGCGCTCAGCTCGGGGACGACGTGCTGCGTGAGCCGCGTGCGCACGAGCAGGTCGATGCCACGTGCGGGCGCCCGTCCGGCGACGAGCCGGACGAGCTCGTCGCGGATGCGTTCGGCGGACACGGTGGCGAGCTCGTCGACCATCGCCTCGGCGGCGGCGAGCGTCCCCTCCTCCACCTCCGCGTCGAGCACGGCGACGAACCGGGCGAGCCGCACCATCCGCAGCGGGTCGTCGGCGAACGACACGTGCGGGTCGATGGGGGTGACGAGCCGGCGCCGGCGCAGGTCGCCGAGCCCGCCGTGCGGGTCGACGAACGCGAAGTCGGGCACCCGCACCGCCATCGCGTTGACGGTGAAGTCGCGCCGTGCGAGGTCGTCCTCGATGCGGTCGCCGAACTCGACGCTCGGATGGCGCGACCCGGCGACGTACGTGTCGGCGCGGAACGTCGTGATCTCGAGCGTGCGCGGGGGGGCGTCGGGCCGTTCCCGCTGGCACGACACCGTCCCGAACGCGGCGCCGGTCAGCCACACCGCGTCGGCCCAGCCGCGCAGCAGCCGCTCCGTCTCCTCCGGGCGGGCCGACGTCGCCAGGTCCAGGTCGATCCGGTCGGTGGACACCGTCGGGTCGGTGCCGGCGAGCAGCGTGTCGCGCACCGACCCGCCGACGAGGTAGAGCTCGTGGCCGGCGTCGGCGAACCGTCCGCCGAGCTCCCGCAGCTCCGGGTGCACGTCGACGAGCCGCCCGAGCTGGGCGGCCTGCGCGTCGTCGAGCGGGTCGGACACGGGCGGTTCGGACACGGGGCGCTCCGCATGCGGTCGGCTGCGGCGGTCGCGAGACCCTACTCGCGCCCTACCTTCCGTCCCGGGTCGCCCGCCCCGCCGCACGGCCGTCCGTCGGGGCGCAGCGCCCGGACGGCGACCTCTGGACGGCGACCGTGGAGCTGCGATGTCCGACCCCGCCCCACCGCCACCGCCCGGCGCATCGCCACCGCCCGGCGTCGGGACCGCGCCGGAGCCGACCGTGCCCCCGCCGGGTGCCGACGGTGAGCAGGCGCTCGACCGCCGGATCGTGCTGGCCTGGCGCATCGCCCTGCTGCCGGAGCTCCTGCCGGCCGGGCTCGTCGTCTGGCTCGTCCCGCGGCTGCTGCCCGTCGGACGTCCGCTCGTCGCCGCGCTCGTCGCGGTCGTGGTGGTGCTGACCCTCGGGCCGCTGCAGACGCTGCGGTGGCGGCGGTGGTCGTGGCGGCTGACGGACGCCGCCATCGAGCTGCGGTCCGGTGTGCTCGTGCGACGGCACGTCGTCGTGCCGCACTTCCGCGTCCAGCAGATCGACGTGCTCGAGGGGCCGCTCGAACGGCTCGTCGGCCTCGCGACCCTGCGGGTCACGACCGCGTCGGCGTCGGGCAGCGTCGAGCTGGCCGGCCTGTCCGCGTCGCTCGCCCCGACGCTGCGGGGCGAGCTGCTGGCACGGGCGGCACGGGCGAACGCCGAGCTCGGCCGGGACGGTCTCGATGCCGTCTGACCAGGCCGGCGAGCGGCTGCACCCGCTGACGCTCGTCGTCGGCCTGCCCCTCGTCCAGGTGGTCCGGGGGCTGGTGCTGCCCGCGTTCGCCGTCGTCGCCGGCGGTGGGGGTGGCGACCGCACGCCGCTGCTGCTGCTCGCCGTCGCGCTCGTCGTCGGTGCGGCACGGGTCGCGACGTGGCTGCGGTTCCGCTGGTCGTTCGACGGCACGGCCCTGACGGTGGAGCAGGGGGTGCTCGCCCGCAGCCGCCGCGTCGTCGACGTCGCCCGCATCCAGCAGGTCGAGCTGGACCGGCCGAGCGTGCAGCGGCTCCTCGGCGTCGCGACGCTGCGCGTCGAGACGGCCGGTTCGGACCGCGGCCCGGAGGTCGAGCTGCGGGTCCTGCGGCTCGCCGACGCCCACGCCCTGCGCGCGGCGCTGCAGGCGCGGGCCGGGCTGGCCGCCGCGCCGGCGACCGACGGACCGCGACCGTCCCCGACGGACGCCCCTGCCCCGGACGCCCCCGCCCCGGCTGCCCCTGTCCCGGAGGAGCGGGTGGTCCTCGCCGTGCCGCTGCGGCGCGTCGCCCTCGCCGCGGTGACCGGCGCGCAGCTGCTGATCGCCCCCGCGCTCGTGCCCGCCGCGCTGCAGCTGACCGGCGACCGCACCGACGAGCTGCTCGCGACGCTCGCCGACCGGCTGGCGCCGCTGTGGGCCGACGGGCCGCTCGCCGGCCCCGGCGGGCTGGCCGCGGCGGCCGTCGCCGTCGTGCTCGTCGCCATCGTCACGGCGGTGGTCGCCGGGGTGGTGCGCGACGGCGGGTTCACGCTGGTCCGCGTCGGCGACGACCTGGTGGTGCGACGCGGGCTCGTCGGGACGCGGGAGGCGACCGTGCCGCTGCGGCGCGTGCAGGTCGTGCGGCTCGCGGCGAACCCGCTGCGCCGCGCGCTCGGCGTGACGACGCTGCGGATCCACTCCGCCGGCGGGTCGGCCGGCGGCGGGTCCGGCGGCGAGCGGCGGGTCGTCGTCCCGCTCGTCGCCGACGCCGACGTCGCCACCCTGCTCGCCGAGCTCCTGCCGGACGGCGGACGGCCGGCCGGCGGACCACCGCTGCACGCGCATCCGCCGGCGGCCCGGCGGCGCATCGTGTGGCGCCGGCTGCGCACCGTCGGCGGGTGGACGCTGCCGGCGCTGACCGTCTGGACGGTGCTCGTCACCTCGGCGGAGCGGCGGGCCGCCCTCCCGCTGCCCGCCGCCGTCGCCGACGTGCTCGAGGCGGCCGCCGCGGCCGGCGCCGTCGGGGTGGCGCTGCCGGTAGCCGCGGTCGTCGCCGGCCTGCTGCTGCAGCTCCCCCTCGGCCGGTGGGAGCATGCGACGCTCGCGAGCGGCCACGACGGGCACCTGCTCGCGGTGCGCACCGGCACGCTCGGCCGCACCCTCAGCGTCGCCCCGCTGGCACGCCTGCAGGGGGTGACCCGGCGGGCCAGCTGGTTCCAGACGCGCCGCGGCCTCGCCACCGTCCTCGCGCACGTCGCGGGGCCGGGTGGCGACGTCGTCGTCCCCGACGTCGCGGTCGACGTCGCCGACGGGCTGCACGCCGACCTCGCGTGCGCGGCCGCCGGCACCCGCGCACCGGCGGCGCCGCTCACGTCTCCAGCAGGATCGTGACGGGGCGTCGTTGACGAGCCGGACCCGCATGTGGGTGACGAACGCTCCGTAGGGACAAGTAGGTTGACAGTCCGTAGTGCGATTTCGGTTAGAAGCGTGCGACTAAGGTTCAGCCAGTCGGGCAAATGCGAAGAGAAATGCGGGAAGTATGTTTCGACTCAAGCGATTTGTTCAGCCGGTGTTCCGGTGGGGTCGCAGAGCACAACGCCAGATTGAACGCCAAGGCGTACTGTTGGTCGGAGTTCGGCTTGCGAAGTTCGGTCCGACTCGAGCGCTCGCCGGTAAGTGGATGGAACGAAATCGCTATCACGAACTCGCTCAATCGAATGAACAGTCAAGTTCATCAGCAACCCCTTCCGCGAAGCGCCTTAACAGGATGGCCGAAGCCGTGGGCGCTACGCGCTATCTCGAGATTGGCATTCAGCATGGACTCACCCTCGAATCAGTGGTCGTTGAGACGCGTATCGGGGTCGACCCTGCTCACGACATCAACACAGCCCGACTTCCGTCAGGTGTTACGGTAATCACGCGCGCGTCAGACAAGTTCTTTGCTAATTATCGAGGTGTGGGTTTTGATCTTATTTTCCTCGACGGCCTCCATGTTTTTGAACAGACTTATCGAGACGTCATTCATGCGTTTCGCATACTTCGGCCGGGCGGGCTTGTCGTAATCGATGACACAATCCCGAGTCATGAGTTAGCGGCCCTTCGCACACGCTCCCTTTCTAGAGAAGCTCAGAAGGAACTTACCTATCCGGAATTTGAATGGATGGGTGATGTCTTTCGCACCGTTCTGGCACTTTCGGAGTTCCATCCTGAGATTGAAATAGCCACCGTCGTCGATGAGTTTCATCGTGGGCAAACGCTTGCGTGGCCTGCGAGCAGCACCGCTAGGTTTGACATGGTCGCTGACGATGCACTGACGAAGTTTCGATTCGCCTCGTTTTCTAGCCTTTTCAACGGTGGGATTCCGGCCGCATTCAATGTTGCTTCCCTGGACGATGCCATGCAGCGACGTCAGGCTGCCCTCACGTCTCCAGCAGGATCGTGACGGGGCCGTCGTTGACCAGCCGGACCCGCATGTGGGTGCGGAACCGGCCGGTCGCGACGGGCACGCCGAGCTCGCCGAGCCGGACGGCGACGCGGTCGATGAGCGGCTCGGCCTGCTCGGGTGGCGCCGCGTCGACGTAGGAGGGCCGCCGGCCGCGTGCGGTGTCGGCGTAGAGGGTGAACTGGCTGACGACGAGGGCGGCCCCGCCGACGTCGAGCAGCCCGCGGTTCATCCGCCCGTCGGCGTCCGCATGGATGCGCAGGCCGGCGACCCGCTCGGCCAGCCGGTCCGCGTCCGCGTCGGTGTCGGTGTGGGTGACCCCGACGAGGACGACGACGCCGGCGCCGATACGGCCGACGACCTCCCGCACACCGTCCGCGTCGGGGGCGTCGACCTCCGCCTCGACGACCCGCTGCACCAGTCCGCGCACCCCGCCCCCGCCGGTCCGACGGCCGCCGAGAGTACGCTCGACCCATGGCCGCCCTCCCCACCAAGGACGTCGAGTCCGCCGGCGGTGTCGTCGTCGACGATCGGCCGGACGGCACCCGCATGGTCCTGCTGATCGTGCACCGCAGCGCCACCGGGCACCCCCGCTGGACGCTCCCGAAGGGCGGCATCGAGCCGGGCGAGACGCCGGAGCAGGCGGCCCTGCGGGAGGTCCGCGAGGAGACCGGCCACGGCGCGACGATCGTCGCACCGCTGGACACGATCGCCTACTCGTTCGTGTGGCAGCCGGAGCGGGTCCGCTACCACAAGCGCGTCCACTACTTCCACATGCGCTGGGACGGGCTGGCGCCGGGGCCGCGCGACGACGAGGCGGAGCACGTCGAGTGGGTGCCGCACGCGGCGGCGCTGGTCCGCCTCGCGCATCGCAACGAGCGGCAGCTGGTCGCGGCGGTCGGGCCCGAGGCGCCCGTCGACGCGTGAGCCGTCCGACCGCCGTCGCGGGGTCGACCGCGGTCCTGCGCCCGGTCCTGCGCCCGGCCCTGCGCTCGGTCCTGCGCCCAGCGCTCTGCGCCGTGCTTGTGGCGCTGCTCGCCGCCGGCCCGGCGGCCGCGCAGACCGACACGGTGGAGCCGGGCGATCCGGACGCGTCGACGGCGCCCGCCCCCGAGCCGGTCGCGACGCTCGACGCGCTCGACGGCGTCGTCGCCTCCGGCAGCGAGGTCCGGTTCGCCCTCCTCGTCGCCCACCCCGGCACCGGCGTCGACGGGTCCGTCGACGGGGCCGCGGACGGTGACGGCACGTGGGAGCGGCTCGAGGTCGTCGCCGACCTGCATGCGGCGCTCGGCAGCCGCAGCGCCGTGCGCGCCGCCCTCGCCGGCGGGGTGGTGCCCCGGCGGGTCCGCCGTGCCGTGGAGACCGTCGAGCCGGCCGTGCCGCTCGGACCGGGCGGGCTCGTGCGCATCAGCGGCAGCGTGCCGCTCGCCGGGGCGGCGCTGACCGGCGCGGACACGGCGGTGCATCCGCTGCGGCTGCGCGTCCTCGCCGACGGGGTCGAGGTCGGCCGGGTCGACACGGCGGTCGTGCGGGTCGGTGCGCCACCGGCGGAGACGCTCGCGACGACGCTCGTGTGGCCCCTGGCGGTGCCGCCCGCCCGCGACGCGGACGGCACCACGATCGCCGTCGACGCGTCCACCCGCCCGGGCGGGTCGCTCGACACGCTCGTCGGGGCGCTCGAGACGGCGGTGGTGGAGGCGCCGCGCGCCGGGGTCGCCCCGACGTTCCCCGTCCACCTGCTCGAGGACCTCGCCCGCCGGGCCGCCGACGCCGACCCCGACGCGGACGCCGGCGCCGACGCCGGCGGAGGGCCGGCGCGGGCGGCCGCGCTGCTGGAGCGGCTGCGGGCCGTCGCCGCCGCCCTGCCCGACGGGCCGCTCGTGACGCCGTACGCCGACGCGGACGTCGCCCGCCTGCTCGCGTCACGGCCGTCGCTGCGCCCGTCGGCGGCCCGCGCCCTGCGCGAGACGCCGGCGCGGACGTCGGCGCTGCTCGGCCGTGCGACGACCGCCGCGGTGCTGCTCGACGGGCCACGCTCGCCCGCGCTGCTCGACGTGCTGCCCGCCGCGACCGTCGTCGTCCCCTACGCGGCGATCGACGCGCCCGACCTGGCCCTCGACGAGCCGCTCGCCGAGCCGGTGCGGACGCTGCGCAGCCCGACGGGCCGGCCCGTCACCGCGCTCGTCGGCGACCCCTACCTGACCGCCGCGCTCGGCGCCGCGACCCGGTCGGCGCCGGCCGACCCGGTCCGGGCCGCGCAGGACGTGCTGGTGCGCACGGCCATGGTCCACCTGGAGGCGCCGGGCCGGGCGGGCCGGACGCTCGTGCTGCTCCCGCCCGACGGGTTCGACCCCGACCCGCGTTTCGCCGCGGAGCTGCTCGCCCGCCTCGCCGACGCCGCGTGGCTGCGGCCCGCCGGGGTCGGCGGGACGGCCGCGGCCGCCGCCGACGCGCCGGCGGCCCGGCTCGCGTCGACGCCGGTGACGGGCCTGCCGGCGACGCTCGCCGACGCGCTCGTGGCGACGGCCCGCGACCTCGAGCTGCTCGTCGACACCGTCGACCTGGACGCCGGCGCCGGCGGGCCGATCCCCGTCGGCCCCCGCACGCTGCGGGAGGCGTCCGACGAGCTGCTGCGGGCGACGTCGCGGCGGGTCGGCGTCGTCGACGCGCTCGGGGTGCTCGCCCGCGTCCGCGCCGACGTCGACGCGGCGCTCGGCGAGGTGACCATCGCCGTCGACGACGTGACGCTGACCGACCGGGAGGGCACCGTGCCGATCACGCTGTCCCACGTCGGGGAGCTGCCGGTCCGCGCCCGCGTGGAGGTCATCGGCCCCGCGGCGCTGACGTGGCCGGAGGGGCGTGTCCGTGAGGTCACCTTCGACGCGGTCGCCGAACGGTCCCTGGAGCTGCCGGTGCGCAGCGGGGCGACCGGCCGGCTGCCCGTGCGCGTGCGGGTCACCGACCCGACGGGGACGCGCGAGTTCGCCGCCGTCACCGTCGGCGTGCGGGCGACCGCCCTCGCCGGCCCCGCGCTCGCCCTCATCGGCGCGACGGTGCTCGTGCTCCTCGTCGTCGGGTCGGTGCGGCAGCGGCGGCGCGGTCTAGCGTGGCCGCAGCCGGCGTCGGACGTCGGCACGCCGGGCCGCGACCCGCAGGACCCCGGCGGCGAGACGACGGGGGCACGGCGATGAGCGGCGACGACCCGACGCTGCAGGGCCGGCCGGCCGGGTCGAGCGGTGCGGGCGGGACGGGGCCGGGCGGTGCGGACGGGCCGTGGCCGGACCGCAGCCATCTTGGGGACGGCCGCTACCGCCTCGACGAGGTCGTCGCCTCCGGGGGTGCGGCGATCGTGTGGCGGGCGTTCGACGAGCATCTCGCCCGGCCCGTCGCCGTGAAGCTCCTCCACCCCCACCATGCCGGTGACGCGCCGGTCGTGGAACGGTTCCAGCGGGAGGCGCGTGCCGCGGCGGGGCTGACCCACCCCAACGTGGTGCGCATCTACGACACGGGCCGTGAGGACGGCATCGTCTGGCTGGTGATGGAGCTCGTCGAGGGGCCGAGCCTGCGGGACGTGCTGCTGCGCCGCGAGCCGCTCGACGCGGTCGTCGTCGGCGCGGTCGGCGAGCAGGTCGCCCGCGCCCTCGCCGCCGCCCACACGCAGGGGCTCGTCCACCGCGACATCAAGCCGGCGAACATCCTCATCGCGTCGGACGGCACGGTGAAGGTGACCGACTTCGGCATCGCGAAGGCGCTGTCGGGCAGCGACGCGACGCTGACGAACCCGGGGACGGTCATGGGCACCGCCGCGTACGTCGCCCCCGAGCAGCTGGAGGGCACCGACGTCGACGCGCGGGCCGACGTGTACGCGCTCGGCGTCGTCCTCTACGAGGCGCTCGTCGGCCGGCCGGCGTTCAGCGGCGACACGCCGGCGGCGACCGCGGCGATGCGCCTGTCCTACGAGCTGCTGCCGCCGCGCCGTGCCCGCGGCGACGTGCCCGAGGAGCTCGACGAGATCGTGACGCGTGCGACCCGGCGTGACCGCACCGCCCGGTTCGCCGACGGCGCGGCCCTCGCGGAGGCGCTCACGCCGCTGCTGGTGCGCCGCCCGTCGCTGCTCACCGCCCGGCTGCTGCCCGGTGCGGCCGCGGTCAGCCCCGCGCCGGCGGAGGAGCCGCTGGCGGCGACCGGCGCGTTCGCCCGCCCGGGGGACGTGCGCCGCATGCTCGGCTCGGCGGTCAGCGGCGCGGCGCTGACCGCGGCGGTCGTGCTCGCCGCGGTGCTGCTGCGCGATCCGGTGGAGCCGGCGGCCGTCGGACCGGCGCCGCTCGCGTGGCCGGTCGCCGACGCGCGCGTGTTCGACCCGTCCCGGCCGGCGCTCGTCGGCGACCCGGACCTGGCGGCCGCCGCCGTCGACGACGACGTGCAGACGGTGTGGTCGCCCGGCGACTACGCGACGGCGGACCTCGACGGGTCCGGCGGTGTCGGCCTGCTCCTCGACCTCGGGGAGGTGCGGGAGGTGCGCGGGCTGACGCTGCAGCTGGTCCGCGGCGGCGTCGACGTCGCCCTCTACGCGCTGCCGGACGCGGAGGCCGCCCCGGCCGTCCGCGACGGGATCGAGCCGCTCGGTGCGCCGCTCGCGGTGCAGCGGGACGTGCGGGCGCAGCAGCGGATGGAATGGTCGCCGGTCGCCGCGCGTTGGTGGGTGGTGTGGGTCACCGGGGTGTCGCCGACGCCCGACGGTAGGTTCACCGTCGAGGTGGCCGACGTCCGCGTCCTCGGACCCGCCTGAGCCCCCGCAGCACCGCACACCCCCGCAGTCCCTGCACACCGCCGCGCATCCCGCCCCGTCCGGACGGAGGAACCGTGTCCGACCAGCCGACCGACCAGGTCCACGACGTCATCATCCTCGGGTCCGGCCCCGCCGGGCTGACCGCCGCCGTCTACGCGGCCCGGGCGAACCTCAGCCCCCTCCTCGTCGAGGGTGTCGTCGAGGGCGGGCCGACCGGCGGGCAGCTGACGCTGACCACCGACGTGGAGAACTTCCCCGGCTTCCCCGAGGGCGTGATGGGCCCCGAGCTGATCGCGAACATGCGTGCCCAGGCGGAACGGTTCGGCACGTCGTTCGTCACCGAGGACGTCGTGCGTGCCGACCTCGGTGCCGCGCCGTACACGCTGGAGACCGCGTCGGGGGTGACGCTGCGGACCCGCTCGCTGATCGTCGCGACCGGGGCGAAGCCGCGCCGCCTCGACGTGCCCGGTGAGGAGGAGCTGTGGGGGTCGGGCGTGTCCGCCTGCGCGACCTGCGACGGGTTCTTCTTCCGCGACCGGCACGTCATCGTCGTCGGTGGTGGCGACTCGGCGATGGAGGAGGCGACGTTCCTCACGAAGTTCGCGTCGAAGGTGACGGTCGTGCACCGGCGGGACGAGTTCCGCGCCTCGGCGATCATGGTCGACCGGGCGCAGCGCAACGAGCGCATCGAGTTCGCGCTGAACGCGACCGTCGCCCGCGTCAACGGCGCCGACGGGGTGGTCAGCTCGGTGACGCTCACCGACACGGTCACCGGGGAGGAGCGCGACCTCGCCTGCGACGGCGTGTTCCTCGCGATCGGCCACATCCCCAACACGTCGCTGTTCGACGGCGTGCTCGACACCGACGACGAGGGCTACCTCGTCGTCGCCGACCCGTCGACGCGCACCAACGTCGAGGGCGTGTTCGCCTGCGGGGACGTGATGGACCACACCTACCGGCAGGCGATCACCGCGGCCGGCACCGGCTGCCGGGCCGCGATCGACGCGGAACGCTGGCTCGCCGACCAGGACGGCTGAGCGCCCTACCCTCGCCCCCACACCCGACCCGCACCCGCACCATCCGCAGCGCACCTGACAGGAGCCCCCATGGCAGCGACCCCCGTCACCGACGCCGAGTGGCCCGCGGAGGTCCTCGAGTCGGACCTCCCCGTCCTCATCGACTTCTGGGCCGAGTGGTGCGGCCCGTGCCGGATGGTCAGCCCGATCGTCGACGAGATCGCGACGGAGCAGGCCGGCCGGCTCAAGGTGCTGAAGCTCAACGTCGACGAGAACCCGGCGACGGCACGCGACTACGGCATCATGTCGATCCCGACGCTGCTGGTCATGAAGGGCGGCCAGGAGGCGAAGCGGATCGTCGGCGCGAAGGGCAAGGCGCAGCTCGAGGCGGACCTCGACGCGGTCCTCTGACCGGTCCGACGTCCGGCCGTCCGCACGGCGGCCGGCGGGCCGTCCCGTCGTAGGCTCGCCCGCATGGATCCGATCGCGCGCGACAGCTCCGGCCCCGACGTCGAGGACGTCCAACGGCTGCTCGTGAGCGTCGGCCTCGCCGTCGACGGCGACGTCCCGGGCGTGTTCGGCCCCGGCACGGAGCGGGCGGTCCGCGGCCTGCAGCAGCATCACGGCCTGCCGGCCGACGGCATCGTCGACCACGAGACGTGGCAGGTGCTCGTCGCCGCGTCGTACCGGCTCGGCGACCGGCTGCTGTTCCGCACCCGCCCGATGCTGCGCGGTGAGGACGTCCGCGACCTGCAGCTGCGCCTCTCCCGTCTCGGCTTCGACGCGGGGCTGGTCGACGGGGTGCTCGGTCCGGACACGGAGCGCGCCCTGCTCGCGTTCCAGACGGAGGTCGGCCTCGTCGTCGACGGCATCGTCGGTGCGGAGACGCTCGAGCAGCTGGGCCGGCTGCACCGCGCCCACCATGCGGCACCCGCGTCGATGGCGCGGGAACGTTCGCAGCTGCGCCGCCGCACCCGCACCGACCTGCGGGGTGCGCGCATCCTCCTCGACCCGGCGAACGGGCCGGACGTGCCGGGCGTGACCGCGCCGGACGGCACCGCCGAGCACGAGATCACCTGGCGGGTCGCGGCGCTCGCCGAGGGGCGGCTGTCCGCGCTCGGGGCGGCGGCGCTGCTCAGCCGCGGCCCGCAGACGTCACCGGACGCGGCGGAGCGGGCGGCGGTCGCCAACGACGCCGACGTCGAGGTGATCGTGTCGCTCGGGCTGAACCGGGCGCCGTCGCCGCGGGCCCGCGGGGCGACCGCCAGCTACTTCGGCACCGGCCAGTACGTGTCGGAGCTCGGCCGGGCCCTCGCCGACCATCTGCTCGCCCGGACGGTCACCGCGCTCGGGACGCCGGACTGCCGCACCCACCCCGCGGCCGTGTCGATCCTGCGCCTGTCCCGCGCCCCCGCCGTCGTGCTCGAGCCGGGCTTCCTCACCAACCCCGACGA
>CAJXTG010000032.1 GCA_913060655.1 uncultured Nitriliruptoraceae bacterium
AGGTCAACGCGCTGCTGATGGAGCCGGGCGGGTACCGGGTCGGCGACTACCTGCGCGCGGGGACCGCGATGAGCGTGCTGTTCCTGCTGATCGCCGCCCCGATGGTGCTGCTCGTCGTCTGAGGGGCGTGGCCGCGCAGGCCGGGGTCCTTGAGGACCCCGCTCAGCCGTCGGCCGGGTCGAGCTCGGCGCGGGTCGGCGGGTCCGCCCCGGGACGGGCGCACGTCGCCGCGGCCACCCGGGCGGCGAACGCGAGGACCGTGCGCAGCAGCTGCGGGGTCGCGGCGTGCAGGGCGGTGCGGTCGAGCAGGTCGTGCGCGTCGAGGGCGGCGAGCAGGCCGGACGTGAACGCGTCGCCGGCCCCGACCGTGTCCACCACGTCGACGGGGACGCCCGCGACGGTCAGCGCCGCCCCGTCGGCCCGCAGCGCCGTCGCACCCTCCGCGCCGCGGGTGACCACGACCAGTTGCGGTCCGGAGCGGGCCCAGTCCCCGGCGACGGCGAGCGGATCACGATCCGGGTGGAGGACGGCGAGGTCCTCGTCGCTGACCTTCACGACGTCGCAGGCGGCGACCGCGCGGGCGATCGCCGCCCGCTCGGCCGCCAGGTCGGCGATGACGGCGGGGCGCACGTTCGGGTCGAGGCTCACGAGCGGGCGGGACGTGCCCGCCGCGAGGAGCCGTGCGAGCAGGGCCCCGGTGCCGGGTGCGGTCAGCGTGACCGCGCCGAGGGAGACGTGCAGCGGGGACGGACCGAACGTCGGGGCGTCCGTCCCCGCCGCCACGACGTCGGCGTCGGTCATGCCGGTCGCGCTCGTCCCCTCGAGGTAGAAGGTGTAGGAGGCGTGGCCCTGCGTGTCGAGGTGGACGAGCGCGAGCGTCGTCGGACGGTCGACCCGTGCCCGCGGCAGCGGCCGGACGTCGGCGGCGTCGAGCCGCTCCGCCAGCACGTCGCCGAGGCCGTCGGACGAGAGCGGGCCGAGCAGGCCGGTGGGCACCCCCAACCGCCCCAGACCGACGGCGACGTTGAAGGGGGAGCCGCCGGGCAGCGGCCGCAGCCGTCCGTCACGCTCGGGCACGAGGTCGACGAGCGCCTCACCGGCGACCACGATGCGCATGCGTCCCTCCCGCGGTCCTGCCCGCCCCGTCGACCGGAGCGACCCGCCGTCGACGCTAGTGTCCGCGGGACCGACGGGACGGAGGAGACCCCGTGCAGGCGCATCACGAAGGGGTCGCGTGGGTCCGAGGGGCGGAGCCCCTCAGCGCGTTCGACGTCATCTCGGCCGGACCACGACGCGTCATCGTGCGGGTGCTCGGCGGGCGGCTCGCCGTGTCCGTGCACCGTCCGGGCACCTTCCGCGTCCGCTGGCTCGTCGACGAACCGGCGCCCGACTACGGCATCCTCACCGACGACGGGGACCGGCCCGACGAGGCCGCCGACGTCACCGTCGAGCAGGGGGACGACGCCGGCGAGCCGTGGCTGCGCATCCGCAGCGGCGCCGTCGCGCTCGTGCTGCGCGCCCGCCCGTTCCGCCTCGAGCTCGAACGTGACGGGCGCGTGCTGCTCGGGCCCGCACAGGACCGCTCGATCGACGGCGACCTGCGCTTCCCCGCCGTCGCCCGCAAGGACGGCGGCTGGCTGCTGTCGTTCGAGCTGCCCACCGGCGAGCGGGTCCACGGGCTGGGGGAGAAGTGGGCGGCGCTCGACCGCCGCGGGCAGCGCGTGCGCAGCTGGAACGAGGACGCGACCAACCTCAGCGCCGAGCTGTCCTACAAGAACACGCCGTTCGCCTGGAGCCCGACCGGCTGGTGGTGGTTCCTGCACACGCCCGCCCCGGTCACCCACGGGGTCGGCTACCCGAACTGGTCGCACCGCACCATGCTCGTCCACCTCGAGGACCCCGAGCTCGACCTGTTCGTCGGGGCGCACGACGGGCCGGAGGACGTCCTCACCCGGTACACGGACCTGACGGGGCGGGCGAGCCTGCCGCCGGCGTGGAGCTACGGCGTGTGGATGTCCCGCGCCTACTACGAGACCGCCGAGGACGCGCTCGAGGTCGTCGAGCGGCTGCGTGAGCGCCGCATCCCCTCGGAGGTGCTGCTGCTCGACGGCCGGGCCTGGCACGAGTGGGGGACGAGGTTCGACTTCTCCTGGGACCCGGCGCGCTACCCCGACCCCGCGGCGTTCGTCGGCCGGCTCGCCGAGCTCGGCTTCCGCACGAACCTGTGGGAGTACTCCTACCTGTCGGTGCGCAACCCGCTGTTCAACGAGCTGGAGGAACGCGGCTACTTCCTCAAGAACCCCGACGGCTCCACCTACATCCACCGCTGGTTCCCGTGGCCGTTCGAGGAGCACTACCCGTGGCTCCCGCCGAGCGGCATCATCGACTTCACCAACCCTGACGCGTACGCGTGGTTCCGTGACCAGCACCGCCCGCTCATCGACCTCGGTGTCGCCGTGATGAAGACCGACTACGGCGAGGCGGTGCCCGAGGACGTCGTCGCGTTCAACGGGGACTCCGGCAAGCGGCTGCACAACGTCTACACGCTGCTGTACAACCGGTGCGTGTTCGAGGCGTTCGCGCAGCACGGCCGCGGCGCCCCGATGGTGTGGGGCCGCTCCGGCTGGGCCGGCGTGCAGCGCTCCCCCGTCCAGTGGGGCGGCGACCCCGGCTGCGACTGGGAGGGCATGGCCGCGTCGATCCGCGGCGGCCTGTCGTGGGGGATGAGCGGCGGCCCGTTCTACAGCCACGACATCGGCGGGTTCGCCCGCGGGCAGGTGTCGCCCGAGCTGTACGTCCGCTGGTCGCAGGCGGGCGTCCACTGCTCCCACACCCGCTTCCACGGCATCGGCGAGCGCGAGCCGTGGGCCTACGGGGAGGAGGCGGAGACGATCGTGCGCCGCTGGACCGAGTGGCGCATGCGGCTCATCCCGTACCTGCAGGCCTGCGCGCTCGAGGCGACACGGACCGGGGTACCCGTCATGCGCGCCATGCCGCTCGCGTTCCCCGACGAGCCCGACACGTGGCAGCAGGACACGCAGTACCTGCTCGGCCCGTCACTGCTCGTCGCGCCGGTCGTCCACGCCGGCGGCCGCGTCCGCATCACCCTGCCCCACGGCCGCTGGTTCGAGCTGGCCACCGGCGAGTGGCTCGACGGCGGCCGGACCATCGAACGTGACGTGCCGCTCGACACCATCCCGCTGTTCGGCCGCGAGGGGCACGTGCTCCCGCTCGGCCCCGTCGTGCAGCACACCGGCGAGCTGCCCGCACCGCTCACCGTCGACGAGGTCGTCGTGTTCGGCGCGCCGACCGTCGCCCTGGAGCTCCCCGTCGTCGACGACGACGGCGCACCGACGGGGACCGTGCGGCTCGCGCCGGCCGACGGGGGGTCGCTCGACGGCCTCGACGCCCTCGACGTCGGTGCCGGCGCGCCGACCCTGACCCGGCGCTGACCGCCGCGCCGACCCGACCGCTCGACGCATCCGGAGGACCGACCATGACCCTGCACCCCAGCGGCCGTCCCGCGCATCTCGTCGACGAGCACGAGACGTTCGTCACCCACCTCGAGTGCGGGCTGACGGGCGAGACCGTCCCCGCCGACACGGTGCAGGGCCTCTCGCCCGCCGGCCGTCCGCTGCTCGTGCGCTACGACCTCGAGGCGGCGAAGGACGCCGTCGACCGCGCGACGGTCGAGGCGCGGCACGACGACTGGTGGAAGTACCGCGAGATCCTGCCGGTGCGGCGCAGCGACGACATCGTGTCGCTCGGTGAGACGTTCACGCCGCTCGTGCCCGTCCCGCGTGCCGCCGCACGGCTCGGTGCGAGCTCGGCGCTCGTGAAGGACGAGGGCCGGCTGCCGACGGGGTCGTTCAAGGCCCGCGGGCTCGGCATGGCCGTGTCCATGGCGAAGGAGCTCGGGCTGACCCGTCTCGCCATGCCGACGAACGGCAACGCCGGGGCCGCGATGGCGGCGTACGCGTCCCGGGCCGGCATGGAGACCTTCATCTTCTGTCCGGCCGACACGCCGGAGGTCAACGTCCGCGAGATCGCGCTGCAGGGCGCGCACGTGTGGCGGGTCGACGGGTTCATCGACGACTGCGGCCGCATCGTCGGTGAGGGGAAGGAGCGGATGGGCTGGTTCGACGTCTCCACGCTGAAGGAGCCGTACCGGATCGAGGGGAAGAAGACGATGGGCATCGAGCTGCTCGAGCAGCTCGGCTGGCAGGTGCCCGACGTCATCCTGTACCCGACCGGCGGTGGCACCGGCCTGATCGGCATGTGGAAGGCGTTCGACGAGCTGGAGGCCCTCGGCTGGATCGGCAAGGAGCGGCCGCGGATGTTCGCCGTGCAGGCGTCGGGGTGCGCGCCGATGGTGCGTGCCTACGAGGCCGGTGAGCGGCATGCGACCCGCTGGGAGGACGCCCACACGATCGCGAGCGGCATCCGCGTCCCCGCGGCCGTCGGCGACTTCCTCATCCTCGATGCGGTCCGCGCCTCGGAGGGTGCGGCCATCGCCGTCGAGGACGCCGACATCGACCGCTGGGCGTCGACCGTCGCCAAGGAGGACGGCCTGCTCGTCTGCCCCGAGGGTGCGGCGACGTTCGCCGCATGGGAGCAGGGGATCGAGCGGGGGCTGATCGGCCGTGACGACCGCGTCGTGCTGTTCAACTGCGGCAACGGCCTGAAGTACCCGATGCCGCCCTCCGACCGGGTGCTCGACACGCCCGTCGACTGGGACCGGATGGAGGCCGACGCGGCCGCGGAGCGGCCCGCGTGAGTGCCCGCGACGGTGGCGCGCCCCGTGTCGTCGCCAGCGAGTTCATGGCCCCCGAGGGCGTCGCGCGCCTCGAGGGCGTCGTCGACCTCGTCGCCGACGCGACGCTGGTCACCGACCGGGCCCGGCTCCTCGCCGCCGTCGCCGACGCCGACGCGCTGATCGTGCGCGACCGCACGCAGGTCGACGTCGAGCTGCTCGACGCGGCGCCCCGGCTGCGCTGCGTCGGACGGCTCGGGGTCGGCACCGACAACCTCGACCTCGCCACGCTGGAGGCGCGCGACGTCACCGTGCACCTCGCGACCGGCGCGAACGCCGTGTCGGTCGCCGAGCACGTCATCGGGGCGCTGCTGTACCTCTCCCGTCCGTCGTTCGCGACGTCCGCGCGGGTCATCGCCGGCGAGTGGCCGCGCACCGAGCTCGTCGGCCGTGAGCTGTCGGGTCGCACCCTGGGCCTGCTCGGCTTCGGCGCGACCGCCCGGGCCGTCGCTGCGCGTGCGGCGGCGCTGGGGATGCGGATCGTCACCGCCGACCCGGTCGTCACCGACCCCGGCCCGGGGGTGACGCTGCTCGAACCGGACGCACTGTTCGCGGCCGCCGACGCGCTCAGCGTGCATGCCCCGCTGCTGCCGTCGACCCGCGGGATGGTCGACGAGGTGGCGCTCGCCGCGATGCCGGCCGGTGCGCTGCTCGTGGACACCTCGCGCGGCGGTGTCGTCGACCACGACGCCGTCCTCGCGGCGCTGCGCAGCGGCCGGCTCGCCGGTGCCGCCCTCGACGTCCACCCGGTCGAGCCGGTCGACGCGGCCACCGGCGCCCGCTACGCCGACGTGCCCGGCCTGCTCCTCACCCCGCACCTCGCCGGGGTGACCCGCGAGTCGAACGTGCGGATCTCCACGCTGATCGCCGACGCGGTCGCCACGACGCTGGGCGTCGCGTGACGCCGGTCGCCGGGCCGGGCGGCGACGGGGGCCGACCGACGCTGCTGTGCGTCGGCATCGCCGTCGTCGACGTCGTCACGCACGTCCCCGGGCCGCTGACGTCGGGCGTGAAGCAGTTCGCCGACCGCATCACCACCGCCTACGGCGGGCCGGCGACGACGGCCGCCGCGGCCGCGGCGCGGCTGGGCGTGGACGTGGAGCTCGTCGCGGCGCTCGGTGATGACGACCGCGGCTACGCCCTGCGTGCCGCGCTCGAGGTGCGGGGCGTCGGCACGTCCGGCATGGTCGTCCGTGACGGCGTGTCGACCGCGACGTCGCTCGTGATCGTCACGCCCGACGGCGAGCGGACCATCGTCAACGCCACCGACGCGCGCCTGCGCGAGCCGCTCGAACCCGCCGACGCGGCGGCGATGATGGCCCGCGCCGCCGGGGTCGACGCGGTCCTCGTCGACGTGCGCTGGCCGGCCGCCGCCGCTCTCGCGCTTGCCGCCGCCGACCGTGCGGCCGTCCCCGGGGTGCTCGACCTGGACCGGACCGACGTCGGTGAGCACGACCGGGTCCGCGGGCTCGCCCGCGCCGCCAGCCACGTCATCGCGTCCCGCGACGCCCTCGACGACCTGCTGGCCGCGGCCGGTGCGGGGCCCGTCGCCGCCGCGCCGGACGCCGCGCTCGACGCGCTCGCCGACCTCGCCGACGGGGGGATGGTCGCCGTGACGCTCGGCGCCGACGGGGTCGTGTGGCGCGACGTCGACGGCAGCTCGGGACGGGCCGTGCCGCCGCCGGTCACGGCCGTGGAGACGCTCGGTGCGGGCGACGTCTGGCACGGCGCCTTCGCCGCCGCCCTCGCCCGCCGCGAGCCGGTCGCACGGGCCGTCGGGCTCGCCAACGCGGCGGCCGCCCTGCGCGTCGCACGGACCGGCGGCTGGGACGCGCTCGCCGACCTCGACGAGGTGCTGGCTGCCGTCGGGGACGACCGCCACGACGGCGCCTGAACGGCGCCTACCGTGCACGCCCCGAACCCGCTCCCCAGCTCCCGGAGGTGATCGCATGACCCGTCGTGTCGGACTCGTCGCGCTCGGCCGCTCCACGTTCGACCTCGAGGTCGCCGCGGCGACCACCGCCGCGGTCCGCGCCGCGCTCGGCGACGCCCCCGACCTGACCGTCGTCGACGCCGGTGAGCTGGCCGTCGAACGTCCCGACGTCGACAGCGCCGCCGCGGTCCTCGCCGACGCCGCCGGCGGTGACGGGCTCGACGCCGCCGTCGTGCTGCAGGCGACGTTCACCGACTCGACGCTCCCCGCGGCCGCCGTCGCCGGGCTGCCGGTCGACCTGCCGATCGTGCTGTGGGGTGCGCCGGAGCCGCGCACCGGTGGACGACTCACCATGAACGCGCTGTGCGGCATCAACCTCGCCGCCTACCGGCTGCGCGCCGACGGCCGTGACGTGCGCGCCCTCTACCTCGACCCGTCGGCCGCGGACGTCGGCGCCCGCCTCGCCGCGGCGCTGGCGGCGCCGACCGCGCGGCCCGCACCGCGTCCGCTGCCCGCCCCGTCCGCGGAGGACCGTGTCCGCGCGGACGCCGTGCGCGCGCGGGTCGGCGGGATGACGGTCGGTCGGGTCGGGCACCACCCGGACGGGTTCGACCCGTGCGCCGCCGGCGAAGGTGACCTCGCGACGCTCGGGACGACCCTCGACCACGTCGAGGTCGACGCGATGTTCGACGGGGCCCGGGCCGCGACGGAGGACGAGCTCGCCCCGCTGCGCACCATCGTCATGGAGCGCGGGGCGGCCGCCGTCGACGCCGACGGGGTCGACGCCACGCTGCGGCTGCACGTCGCCCTGCGACGGCTCGTCGAGGACCGCGGCTGGTCCGCGGTCGCCACCCGTTGCTGGCCGGAGTGCTTCACCGAGATGGACGCGGCCGCCTGCGCGGCGCAGGGCATGCTCGCCGAGGCCGGGACGCCGGCGACCTGCGAGGCCGACGTGCTCGGTGCGGTCACCGCCGTCGCGCTCGAGGCGGCGTCGGGTCGGCGGGCGTTCGTCGCCGACCTCGTCGACGCCGCCGCGGACGGCACGGTCGCCTTCTGGCACTGCGGGCAGGCCGCCCCGGACCTCGCCCACCCGGATGAGCCGGTCACGAGCACCGTGCACCCCAACCGGCGGCGGCCGCTGCTGCACGAGTTCCGCCTGCGTCCCGGCCGCATCACCATCGCACGGCTTGGACATCACGCGGACGGGCTGCGGCTCGCCGTCGGGGGCGGCGAGATCGTCGACGCGCCCCGCCCGTTCGCCGGCACCGCCGCGGTGGTGCGCCCCGACACCCCGGCGGACGAGCTCGTCGCGACCGTCCTCGCGGAGGGGCTCGACCACCACTACGGGCTCGTGCACGGCGACGTCCGCGGCGTGCTCGTTGCGTTCGCCGAGCGGCTCGGGATCCCCGTCGTCGCCCTCTGACGCCGCCCCGGCACCGGTGCGGTCGGTGCGGCCCGGGGGACCTTCGGCCTGCCACACGACGACGACCCCTGTAGTACCCTCCGTGCGCATCGTCCGGCCTGGGGGGGCCTGCACGGTTCCCCCGTCCGAGTCCGTCGCCTGCGCGTCGGAACGGTGGCCGGGTGGGGCGTACGCCCCGACCCACCGGACCTCCCGGTGGGGGAAGCGAAACAGGAGAGGACTACGGATGAAGAGGACCAAGCTGCGCTTCGCAGCCCCCCTCGCCGCTCTCGGTCTGGTCATCGCCGCATGCGCCGGTGACGCCGACGAGCCCGCCGCAAGCCCGGAGCCGGCGCCCGCGCCGGAGGCCGAGGCGGAGAGCAACCCCTGGGACGACCTCGCCGAGGACGACTACCTGGGCCGCGCGCTCGCCGGTGCCTACGAGGGCCGTTCGGTGAGCGTCTTCGGTTCCGAGCGTTCCGAGGTCGAGGCGGGTGCGTTCAACGACACGCTCGCGCTCTTCCGTGAGGCGACCGGCATCAACGCCGTCTACACCGGCTCGGCCGACTTCGAGCCGCAGCTCAACGTCATGATCCAGGGCAACAACCCGCCGGACATGGCGCTGATCCCGCAGCCGGGTGGCGTCATCGGCTTCGCCGAGGACGGCTCCATCCAGGCCGTGCCCGCCGCGGTCGTGGAGCGCACCAACGCGCAGTTCCCGGCCGGCACCAACGACCCGTACGTCTACGAGGGGAGCACCTACGCGCTCCGCTACAAGACGGACCTGAAGTCGATCCTCTGGTACAACAACGCGATCTTCGCCGACAACGGCTACGAGATCCCGGACACGTGGGACGGGCTCAAGGAGCTGTCGGCCACGATGATCGAGGACGGCATCACCCCGTGGTGCGTCGGCATCGAGTCGGGTGGCGCCACCGGGTGGCCGTTCACCGACTGGATGGAGGAGATGGTCCTCCGTCTGGCCGACGAGAACGTCTACGACCAGTGGACCGCCGGTGAGGTCACCTTCTCCGACCCGCGCATGGTCGAGATCGCCCAGGAGATCCTGGACGTGTGGAACACCGACGGCATGGTGTACGCCGCGGGTGGCTCCATCGCAGCGACCCCGTTCGGTGACAACGCCAGCCCGCTGGTCAACGGCGACTGCGCGATGCACCGTCAGGCGCAGTTCTTCGCCTCGTTCTTCGACGACGCCGGGGGCACCATCGGCCCCGACGGTGACGTCGGCGTGGCGTACTTCCCCGCAGGTGGCGACGGTCGCACCCCGGTGCTGACCGCCGGCAACTCCGTCGCGGCCTTCCGTGACGCGCCCGAGGTGTGGGCGCTCATGTCGTGGCTGACCGACGCGGAGGGCCAGGAGGCGCGTCAGAGCGCCCAGGCCGCCCGTGCGGCTGCCGCCAGCGGTCCGGGCGCGGCGTCCGGGTTCATGTCCTCGAACATCAACCTGGACCCGTCGGTCTTCAACCCGGTCGAGCAGACCTGGTACGAGACCCTCGCCAACGCCTCGCCGGCCCGTTTCGACGCGTCGGACCTCATGACCCCGGAGCGCAACCGCGCCTTCTGGGACGAGGGCACGGCTGCGGTGAACGGGGACAAGTCCGTGGCGGACGCCTTCGCGGCGATCGACGCGGCTGCCTCCTGATCGGGCACGCCTGAACGCAGGCGGAGTGCCGGCATCCCTCGGGGTGCCGGCACTCCGCCGTTCGGGGCCCTCGCGCTCCGCCCCCGGCCGGGCCCGGACGGGCACCGGGCCGTCCGAGGGCGCGATCGGCCGCTCCCGACGCCGTCCGGCGGCGCCGGATGACGGCCCCGCGGGGGTGCGTTAGCCTGCACGACCGGTCGTGGGGGCCGGGGGAGAGGACGACGATGACCGCCACCGAGGTGCAGACCGACCGGGCCGAGGATGCAGCGGCTCCCGCCCCGCGCGCGTCGGGCCCGGACCCGCTGCGGCGCACCGTCGGACTCGCGACCGTCCTCCTCGCCGCGTTCCTCGCCGCCTCGTTCGTCGTCGCCGACGTCGCCGAGGACGTCAGCGCGCTCACGCTGACGTTCCAGCGGGTGCTCGCAGCGGCGCTGGGTGCCGGCGGCGTCCTCGGCGCCGCACGCGCGTTCCGCAGCCCGGAGCTCAGCCTCGTCCGGCGAATCGCACGGCTCGTGCTCGCGCTCTCGGGGACGGGGCTCGTGTGGTGGCTCTACCTCGACCGGGTCGGGGTGCGCAGCGCGGTCCACAGCGTCGTCCTCGCGCTCGTGCTCAGCGCCACCCTGTTCGTCCTCGCCAACCGCTGGCTCGACCAGTCGCTGCGCGCCTGGGCCCGGTTCGCCGGCATCTCCGGCGCCGTGCTCGGCCTGCTGCTCGGCACGATCCTCGTCGGCAACGACGCGATGGGGCTGTTCGTCGGGGCGGCCGGGTCCCGCGTGGACCGCAGCCTGTGGCTCGTCCCGCTCCTCGGGGTCCTCGGCGGCGTCTACGGCGTCGCGCTCGGCGGGAGCGCCCCGCAGCTGCGTCGCATCGTCGGGGCCGGCGGCGGGCTGGGGCTCGGTGCGCTCGTCGGGGCGTTCCTCCGCACGGAGGCGCTGCCGGCGCTGGAGGTCATCCCCCTCGCCACCCTCACGCTCGCACTGGCCGCCGCCGGGGCCCTCGTCGCCCGGCTCCGCGGCCGTGACCTGACCCGTGCCGCGCTGCTCGGTGCCGCCTGGGGCTGGCTGCTGGGGGCGTTCGGCGTCCCGCAACTGGGCGTGGGCAGCATCGGGGAGGCGATGCTCGCCACCACCGTCCTCGGCGGCCTCGTCGGCCTGCGGCTCGGCCTCGCGCCGGCCCGGGAGATGGGTGACCGGCTGCGGATGGAGGGCCGCTTCCGCACCGTCATCTTCCTCGCTCCGGCGCTCACCTTCCTCTCCGCCGCGCTGATCGTGCCGACGCTGCGCACGATCTACATCTCGTTCCTGGAGGAGGGGTCCGGCGGGTTCATCGGCATGGAGAACTTCGCCTTCATCTTCGGCCAGCCGTCCTTCTACAACGTCGAGGCGTGGCGGACGATCTTCGGGGCGACCGAGTTCCTCGCCTTCGCCCTCGCCCTCACCGTCGCCCTGCTCATGGCGGTCCGCCAGCGGCGCAGCATCGACGGGCTCGTCCCGCCGCGCCTCGTCGCGATGACCGGTGGGGCGGCCCTGCTGCTGGCCGGCGGCCTCGCCGACCGCACGGGCCTGCTCGACGCGCTCCCCACGGCGGCCTGGCCGGTCCTCGCCGGGCTCATCGTCCTCGGCATCGTCGTGCTCACCGTCGACTACCTGCGGCGCAACCCGGGCAACTCCGGGTTCAGCGGCCCCGGGGGCGGCTTCCTCGGTCTCGCCGTCCTGATGCTCTCCTTCGCCGTCTTCGTCCAGCTGCGAGGGACGCTGTTCAACAACCTGTGGTGGGTCGTGCTCGTGACGTCCACCGCCGCCGGGCTCGGGCTCGCCATCGCGGCGCTCGCCGACCGGGCACGCGCCGAGTCGGCGGCGAAGTCCATCATCTTCATGCCGATGGCGCTCAGCTTCGTCGGGGCCGGCATCATCTGGCGCTTCATGTACATCGCCCGTCCGCAGAACGACCCGCAGACCGGGGTGCTCAACGCCATCTGGGTGGGGCTCGGCAACCTGGCCGTGTCGGACGCCGCGGGGACCGCCGGGGCCGTCACGCTCGGCATCGCCGCCCTCATCGGCGTGTTCGCCGTCCTCGCGCTGCGGCAGGGGGCGCTCGGCACCGGCTGGTTCTCCGGCCTGTTCGCCATCGCGCTCGCCTGGCTCGGGTCCCTGTTCCTCGCCGGCGAGGGGGTCGCGGGGGTCCAGCTCGTCGACGGGGAGCCGACGACCAGTGCGCTGCTGTTCATCTCCGGGACGCAGCAGTTCGGCGCCTACAACAACGTGTTCATCATGATCCCGTTCATCTGGGTCTACACCGGGTTCGCGATGGTCATCTTCTCCGCGGCCATCAAGGGGGTGCCCGCCGACCTCCTCGAGGCCGGGCGGGTCGACGGGGCCAACGAGGCCCAGTCGTTCTGGCGCATCGTCCTGCCGCAGATCCGCCCGACGATCGGCGTCGTCATCACGACCATCATCGTCGTCGTCATGAAGGTGTTCGACATCGTCAAGGTCATGACGAACGGGAACTTCGGGACGCAGGTGCTCGCGAACGAGATGTGGAACCGTGCGTTCATCGACGGCAACTTCGGCGTCGGGTCGGCCGTCGCCACCGTCCTGTTCCTCTCGGTGCTGCCCGTCATGTACGTGAACATCCGGCGGATGCAGAAGGAGGCCGCGTGAGTGCCCTGAGCGTGCGGAAGGGCGGCGACGGGGTCGGTCGCAGCGTCTACCGCGTCATCTCCTCCATCCCCACGGGTGCGCTGTGGCTCATCGTCATCGTCTGGGCGCTGCCGACGCTCGGCCTGTTCGCCAACTCGTTCCGAGGTGCCGGGGAGCAGCGGTCCGCGCCGTGGTGGCTCCTGTTCCGCGACGAGGCCCTCACCCTCGACAACTACGCGACGGTGCTCGGCACCGATGTCCAGGGCGGGCTCGTCCAGGGGGTCATCAACTCGTTCGCGATCGCCCTGCCGGCGACCGTGATCCCGATCGCGATGGCGGCGTTCGCCGCCTACGCGTTCGCGTGGATGGACTTCCGTGGGCGTGAGTGGATCTTCATCGGCACCGTGTCGCTGCTCGCCGTCCCGCTGCAGACCGCGCTGATCCCGCTGCTGCAGCTGTACAACGGTGGTGCGAACCAGACGCTGCCCTTCCTCGAGAAGACCATCAGCGTCTTCCCCGACCTCGGGCTGACGGGGACGACGACGGCCGTGTGGCTCACCCACGCCGGCTTCGCGATGCCGCTGGCGATCTTCCTGCTGCACAACTTCATCAGCGGGCTGCCGCGCGACATCTTCGAGTCGGCCCGCATCGA
>CAJXTG010000033.1 GCA_913060655.1 uncultured Nitriliruptoraceae bacterium
CGCCGCCCGGCACGGCCGGGCGCTCAGGCGTCCTCGTGGGCTCCGAGGCGACGGCCGCTGACCTCGTCGGCGAGGATGCGCACCCACGTGGTGCGGGCCCCGTCACGCACGGCCCAGCTGTCCAGCCACTTGTCGTACTGCTCGGCCTCGGCGTCCTCGACGACCTCGGCACGGCCGCGCACGACGACGCTCCAGCCGGTGCGGGTGGTGAAGTCGAGGTCGTCGAGCTCGAACGCGACGGGCCGCTCGAAGATCGCCGCGCCGAGCTTGCCGCCGTCGAGGCTGCGGATGACGACCGTGGAGCCGTCGACGAGGTGGTTGACGGGCACGATCGCCGGGCTGCCGGCGTCGAGGTAGCCGAGCCGGCCGTAGGGGCGGCTCGCGAGCAGCTCGAGGCACTCGTCGAGGCCGATGACCTCGAGGCCGTGGCGGTCGGTGGTCGGCTCGTCGGACATCCCGCTCCCGTTCCGGCCGGGGCGTCGTCCCGGCGACCCCGCCGATGCTACGCGAACGCGCGGATGCCGGTGAGGGCCTCCCCGACGATGAGCGTGTGGATCTCGTGGGTGCCCTCGTAGGTGAACACCGACTCGAGGTTGGCCAGGTGGCGCATCACCGGGTAGTCGAGGGTGACGCCGGACGCGCCGAGGACGCTGCGCGCCTCACGCGCCACCCACAGCGCGTCGCGGACGTTCGCGAGCTTGCCGAGCGAGATGCGCGCCGCGCTCGCCTCGCCCGCATCCTTCAGCCGCCCCAGCCGCTGCGCGAGCAGCATGCCGTGCTGGAGGCGCACCGTCATCTCCACGAGCTTCTGCTGGGTCAGCTGGAACGCGGCGATGGGCCGGTCGAACTGCTCGCGCGTCGCCGCATGATCGAGCGCCGCCTCCACGCACCGGCGCGCCGCGCCCGTCACGCCCCACACGATGCCGTAGCGGGCCTCCGACAGGCAGGTGAGGGGCCCGCGCATCGACGCGACCCCGGGCAGCGCCGAATCCGCCGGCAGGCGCACGCCCTCGAGGACCAGCTCGCTCGTGACCGAGGCGCGCAGCGACAGCTTGCGCGGGACGTCGGAGGCCGTGAAGCCCGGCGTGTCCGTCGGCACGACGAAGCCGCGCACGCGGTCGTCGTCGCAGCGCGCCCACACGACGGCGACGTCGGCGACCGAGCCGTTCGTGATCCACGCCTTCGACCCGTCCAGCACCCAGTCGTCGCCGTCGCGCCGGGCACGGGTGCGCATGCTCGCCGGGTCGGAGCCGGAGTCGGCCTCGGTCAGGCCGAAGCAGCCGATCGCCTCACCCGTCGCCATGCGCGGCAGCCACGCGTCCTTCTGCTCGTCGGAGCCGAACGCGTGGAGCGCGAACATCGCGAGCGAGCCCTGCACCGACACGAAGGAGCGCAGCCCCGAGTCGCCCGCCTCGAGCTCGCGGCACGCGACGCCGTAGGCGACCGCGTCCATCCCGGCGCACCCGTAGCCGTCGAGGTGCATGCCGAGCAGCCCGAGGTCGCCGAGCTCGCGTGCGAGCTCGCGCACCGGCAGCGTGCCCGCCTCGTACCAGCCGGCGAGCTGCGGCTCGAGCCGCTCGCGGACGAGCGTCGCGACCGTGTCGCGCACCTGCCGCTGGGTGACGTCGAGGTCCGCATCGACGTCGAGCAGGTCCAGCGGGTCCTGCACGGCCTGCGCCGCGGCCCGTCCCGGGACGCTCATCGTCGCTCCTCGCCGCTGCCCGTGTCGCTCCCCGCACCGTCGGCCGCAGGCTAGCCACGACTAGCCTCCCGCCCATGGGCAGCCTCGGCACGGACCATCCCTTCCCCGCGGACGCGTTCGCCGACGTGGTCGCCGACAACGCCCGCTACGCCGAACGGCTCGACGCGACCGACCTGCCGGGGCGCGCCGCCAAGGGCCTCGCCATCCTCACCTGCATCGACTCGCGCATCGACGCGCTCGCCGTCGCCGGCCTGCACGAGGGCGACGCGTACGTGATCCGCAACGCCGGTGCGCGCGTCACCGAGGACGTGCTCCGCTCCCTCGTGCTCGCGAGCAGCCTCATGGGCGTCGAGCGGGTGCTCGTCATGCCCCACACCCGCTGCGCGATGGCGGTGCGGGACGAGGCCGGCATCCACGCGCAGATCGCCGAGCAGCACGGCGTCGACACGCGCAGCCTCGAGTTCCGCACCGTGTCCGACCAGGTGGAGGCGCTGCGCACCGACGTCGTCCGCATCCGGTCGCTGCCCTACCTGCCGGACGACCTCGTCGTCGGCGGCGCGATCTACCACGTCGAGTCCGGGCTGCTCGAACCGGTCGACGCCTGAGCGAGCGTCGCTCGACGCCTGAGCGAGCGTCGCTCGACGCCTGAGCGAGCACCGCCCCGCTCAGCCCTCGCGGTGGACGATGCCGGAGGCGGCCTGGTCGGCGGGCAGCAGCAGCACGTCGGCCACGACGACGTGGGGCGGACGGTCGGCGACGAAGCGCACGACGTCGGCGACGTCCGCCGCGGTCAGCGGCGTCATCCCCGCGTACACCCCATCGGCCCGCGCCCGGTCGCCGGCGAAACGGACGACGGAGAACTCGGTCTCGACGAGGCCGGGGTCGACCGTCGACACGCGCACGCCCGTGCCCAGCACGTCCATGCGCAGCCCCGACGTGATCCGGTCCAGCGCCGCCTTCGACGCCGCGTACACCGCGCCGCCCGGGTAGGCGGCACGTCCGGCGAGCGAGCCGACGTTGATGACGTGGCCGGTGCCGCGCTCCAGCATGCGCGGGAGCAGCGCGCGGGTGACGCTGAGCACGCCGCGCACGTTCGTGTCCAGCATGCGGTCCCAGTCGTCGGGGTCGGCGTCCTGGAACGCGGCGAGGCCGGCGGCCAGCCCGGCGGCGTTGACGAGCACGTCGACGTCGCGCCAGGGGTCCGGCAGCGTCCCGAGGACGTCGGCGACCGCGTCGCGGTCCCGCACGTCCAGTGGCAGCGACAGCGTCGCCGTGCCGTGCTCGGCCGCGAGCCGGTCGGCGAGCGCCGTGAGCCGGTCGCCGCGTCGGGCGACGAGCACCACCCGGTCGCCGGCCGCAGCGAAGGTGGCGGCACAGGCCTCCCCGATGCCGCTCGACGCGCCGGTGACGACGACGGTGCGGGCGGCGGTGTCCGCGGCGCCGATCAGAACACCACCGTCGAGCCGCCGTCGCGCACGACCCGGTCGGCGCAGTGCCAGGCGACCGCGCGGGAGAGGACGATGCGCTCGATGTCCGCGCCCGAGCGGCGCAGCGCGGCGACGTCGTCGCGGTGGGACACCCGGATCACGTCCTGCTCGATGATCGGCCCGGCGTCGAGGTCCTCGGTGACGTAGTGCGCGGTCGCACCGATGAGCTTCACGCCCCGCTCACGGGCCTGCCGGTACGGGTCCGCCCCGACGAACGCGGGCAGCAGCGAGTGGTGCACGTTGATCACGGGCACGCCGACCCGCGTGAGGAAGTCCCCCGACAGGATCTGCATGTAGCGGGCGAGGACGACGACGTCGCAGGCGCCGGCGAGATGACCGAGCAGCTCCTCCTCCGCCTCCGCCTTCCCGCCGGCCGGCACCGGCACGTGCACGAACGGCACACCGAACGGCTCGACCGCGTCCCGCAGGACGGTGTGGTTCGACGCGACGACGACGCACTCGGCGCCGAGGTCGCCGCGCCGCGCACGCCACAGCAGGTCCAGCAGGCAGTGGTCGACCTTCGACGCGAGGATCGCCATGCGCTTGGGGCGCGCCGCCGGCCACGTCCACCAGTCCATCCCGTACTGCGCGGCGACCTCGTCCGCGAACGTCGCGACGATCTCGGCGGTCGCGGCCTCCGACGCGGCGAACTCCATGCGCAGCGAGAACGTGCCGTCGCTCGGGTCCGACGAGTGCTGGGCCGACTCGACGATGTTCGCGCCATGCCGGTGGAGGAACGACGAGACGGCACTGACGATGCCGGGACCGTCGCCGCACGTCACCACGAGGCGGGTCAGGGGAGCTTCCTGCGAGGTCATGGGGCCGAGGCTAGTCTCGGGCGACGAGTCGGAACGACCCGCGGACCCGCGGTGGGCGCCGGCTCCTCGAACCGGAGACCGGCCCAGAAGCGGGCGTGACACAGGATCGTCGCCGCACGGCGACCGCGGTCCGAGACCGAACAGCACCCGTGACGGGAGGTCACGGGGAGAGGGAGGCGGACAGCATGGACGGCGTGCGCAGTCTCGTCGAGTTCATCGGCGGCAACACCTCAGGGATCGTCGAGCGCACCACCGAACATCTGGTGATCGTGCTGGGCGTGATGCTCGCCGCGACCCTGTTCTCGGTGTTCCTCGGCATCGCCGTGCAGCACCGGCCGTTCGCGAAGCAGCTGTCGCTCGGCACGGCCGGGGTGATGCTGACCATCCCCTCGCTGGCGCTGTTCGCCATCTTCATCCCGCTGGTCGGGATCGGGAACCGTCCCGCCCAGATCGCCCTGTTCCTCTACGCGATCCTGCCGATCCTGCGCAACACCGTCACCGGCCTCGACGCCGTCGACCCGGCGATCGTCGAGGCGGCGCAGGGCATGGGGATGGGACAGGTCCAGCAGCTGTTCCGCGTCCGCATCCCGCTCGCGTGGCCGGTGATCATCGCCGGCATCCGCGTCTCCACCCAGCTGATCACCGGGGTCGCCGCGATCGCCGTGCTCGTCGGCGGCGGCGGGCTCGGCTCCTACATCCAGCGCGGTCTGACGAGCCTCGGCAACCCGTTCTCGATCGAACGGGTGTGGACCGGCACGATCTTCATCATCGTGCTCGCGCTCGTGCTCGACGTCGTCCTCGGCTTCGTCGGCAAGCGCACCACCTCCCCCGGGATCCGCTGACTCCCCCACGGACCGCACCACGACCGGCACCATCCGCACCCGACGCACCACCCCGATGCCCACGATCAGGAGCGATGCATGAGCGAGCCGTCAACCGCCGACACGGTCGAAGCCGGACCCGCAGGGATGGTGACCGACCGCGACCCGACGGACGCGCCGGTCATGATCCACCTCGACGGCGTCGAGAAGGTCTACACCCCCGGAGCCGCACCGGCCGTCGAGAAGCTCACCCTGGACGTGCACAAGGGTGAGATCCTCGTGCTCGTCGGCCCGTCCGGCTGCGGGAAGTCGACGACGCTGCGCCTCATCAACCGCATGATCGAGCCGACGTCCGGCCGGATCGTCTTCGACGGCGAGGACGTCACCGACATCGACGCGAACGAGCTGCGCCGCCGCATCGGCTACGTCATCCAGCGCATCGGCCTGTTCCCCCACCAGACCATCGCCGAGAACGTCGGCACCGTGCCGCGGCTGCTCGGCTGGGACGCGTCGCGCACGCAGCAGCGGACCGACGAGCTGCTCGACCTCGTCGGCCTCGAGCCGGGCATCTACCGCGACCGCTACCCCAAGGAGCTCTCCGGTGGGCAGGCGCAGCGCGTCGGCGTCGCCCGTGCGCTCGCGGCCGACCCGCCGGTCATGCTCATGGACGAGCCGTTCGGCGCGGTCGACCCGATCACCCGCGACCGGCTGCAGAACGAGTTCCTGCGGCTGCAGGCGGAGGTCCAGAAGACCATCGTGTTCGTCACCCACGACATCGACGAGGCCGTGAAGATGGGCGACCGCATCGCCATCCTCCGCGAGCGGTCCGTCGTCGCACAGCTCGACACGCCCGCCCGCATCCTCTCCTACCCCGTCGACGAGTTCGTCGACGACTTCATCGGCTCCGGCTCGACGCTGAAGGGGCTGCACTTCGAGCGCGTCAGCGGCCTCGACATCCCCGACTACCCGGTGATCCGGCGTGACACGTCACGGGAGGAGGCGCAGCGCATCCTCGAGGGGTCCGACTTCCGCTGGCTGCTGCTGCTCGACGAGCGCGGACGTCCCGCCCGGTGGCTCAACGACGCCCACGTGGCGGACACGTCGCGGCCGCTGCACGAGGTCGGTCCGGTCGTGCGCGCGATGGTCGAGCGCAACGCGACGCTGCACGACGCGCTCGAGGCGATGATCACGTCGTCCGCCGGCCAGGCCGTCATCGTGCACCGGGACGGCACGTACGCGGGTGTCGTCCAGATCGAGCTGCTCACCGAGGTCATCGGGCGCATGCGCCGCGAGGCACGGCGCCACTACGAGGCGCTCGAGGCGAACCAGGCGGCCGACGCGACGGCCGACGCGGCGGGCACCGCATGAGCGCCCCCACGACGGACGCCGGGACGACCGACACCGCCGCCGAGGAGGGTCCGCGGACCGCCCGGCTGGCGGTGCTGCGCGGCGAGCTGGGCCTGATCGTCACCCCGGTCGTGCTCGGCCTCGCGTTCCTCGCCTACTGGACGTGGCTGGGGGCGCAGGACCTGTCGATGCAGGCGACCAGCGCGCTGACGACCGACAACCTCGTCCGCCAGACCCGCGAGCAGCTCACCATCACGGCGCTGTCGACCGTCGGCGTGCTCATCATCGCGATCCCGCTCGGCATCGGGCTGACCCGGCCGCGCGGGCAGCGCTTCGCCGGTCCTGCGCTGGCGATCGCGAACGCCGGCCAGGCCGTGCCCGCCTACGGGCTGCTCGTGCTCGCGCTGGCCGTGCTCGGTGGCGTGTTCGGACGGGCGAACGACAACTTCCTCCAGAACACCCTCGGTGAGTGGCTCGGCCCCGGCCTCGTCATCACCGTCATCTCGCTGATCCTGTTCGCCATCCTGCCGGTGCTGCGCAACACCATGGTCGGCCTGCAGCAGGTCGACCAGGACATCATCGAGGCGGGCCTGGGCATGGGCATGACGCGCCGCGAGGTGCTGTGGCGCATCGAGATGCCGCTGGCCGTGCCGGTCATGCTCGCCGGCGTGCGCACCGCGCTGGTCATCAACGTCGGCATGGCGACGCTCGCGTTCCTCATCGGCGGCGGCGGGCTCGGCGTGACCATCCGCTCCGGCATCCAGCTGTCGCAGAACATCGTCGTGCTCACCGGCGGGGTGCTCACCGCGCTGCTGGCGCTCAGCATCGACTGGCTCGGCGGCGTCGTCGAGCGGGTCCTGCGGCCCAAGGGCATCTGAGGCGCACGCGCCGCTGCGCTCGGCCAGAACGCACGCCGAGCGCACGAAGAGAGGGGGCCCGCCCGAAGGCGGACCCCCTCTCGACGTTCAGTGTCGCTCAGGCGAGCCCGAGGGTCTCCAGGTACTCACGCGCGACGTCCGCGTAGTCCCGCCCCTCGATGTCGACCTGGAAGTTCAGGCCGACCATCGTCTCGTTGTCGAGCGAGTTGACGATCGTCTCGGCGATCTCCTGCACCTGCGGGTCCGCGTCCGCGAGCACCTCGTCGCGGAACGTGTACGACAGGTTGTAGAGGATCATGACGCCCGGGTCCTGGACGAGGCCGAGGTTCAGCCCGTCGATGCGGCCGTCGGTGGTGAACACCTCACCGAAGTCGCAGTTGTCGTTCCCGGTCTCGGTGTAGATGACGCCGGTCTCGAGGATGACCTGCTGGTCCTCAGGGATCTCGAAGCCGGTGTGCTCCTCCCACAGGACGAGCCCGTCAGGACGGTCCGGGAACTCGGACTCCATGCAGACGACCGCGTCCGGGTTGGCCTGGAGGTAGTCGGCCATCGTCTGGAACGTGAACAGCTCGCCACCGTTCGCCGCGGTCGTCGCGGGCGAGGACGCGAAGCCGTAGGTGTTGTTGAACGGCGAGTGGCCCACCCAGCGGATGCCGTTGTCGGCCAGGTCCTTCTCCGCCACGTTGTTGTAGAGGACGTCGCGGTCGAACGACGGGTCCTCCTGCTCGAGGTGGACGGTCCACCCGGTGCCGTTGTACTCCGGGTAGACGTTGATGTCACCGGCGAGCAGCGCGTCGCGGTTCACGACGGTGCCACCGAGGTTGGTGCGGTCCTCGACGGGGATACCGGCCTCCTCGAGGGCGACGACGAGCATCTGCCCGAGCAGGATGTTCTCCGTGAAGTCCTTCGAACCGACGACGATCGTCGAGCCCGCGTCGTCGCCGCCGCACGCGCTGAGCGTGAGGCCGGCCGCGAGGGCGACTGCTGCGATACGGATCTTCCGTGATACCTGGGTCATTCACTTCTCCGTGAGAGGGAACAGGGGACCCGTACGTCGGAGGACCGGTGGATGCGTGGATCCGCCGCTTCTGCGGCGTACGGACCGGCGCGGAGCATCCGCTTCGACACTCGACGACGCCGGTAGGACGACCATACCGACCCCTCCGGCGAGATGCGAACGTCTACGACGGACCGTCCGGATCGCCCGGGAACGGCGCCAGGAGGCCGAGCAGCGCCACACCGGCGGGCAGCAGCACCAGCCAGCGCAGCACCGGCACGTACGAGCCGCTCACGTCCCGTCCCAGCGAGATCGCCAGCGGTCCGAGCGCCGTGGACGCCCCGCCGAGGGCGGTGACGACCCCGCGGATCGCCCCCAGATGCCGCAGCCCGTACAGCCGCGGCACGGCCCCGGCCTCCAGCGACCGGGCCGCGGCCCCCGACGCGCCGATGGCCATGCCGTAGCCGACCGCACGCAGGCCCGGCTCGACCAGCGGGACGACGAGCATGGCGGTGGCGAGCAGCCCCATCGACGCGAGCAGGATCCAGCGGGGGGCGATGCGGTCGACGAGCGCGCCGACGACGAGCACCGTCGTGAACGTCGCGACGGTCTGCGGCAGGAAGTTCGCCGCCGCCTCGACCGGGGTGAGCCCCTGCTCGCCGAGCAGGTCGATCTGGTGGAAGGCGAGGGCGGTGGTGAGCATGCCGGTGGCGACGCTGCCGCCGATGAGCGCCCACAGCATCGGGGTGCGCAGCGCCTCCGCCCGCGTGTGGTCGCGGCGCGGCCCGTCGGCGGCGACCGTCGCGGGCACCCCGGCGGGCCCACCGGCCGCGGTGACGGTGCGCGGGTCGTCGGCCGGTGCCGCCGCGGCCGGATCGACCCCGTCCGGGTGCTGCCCGACGTCCTCGGGCCGGTCGACGAACCCGCGGCGCGCGACGGGGACGAGCACACCGACGACGAGGGCCGCGAGCGCGAGCCACGTGCCGCGCCAGCCGACGCGGGCGATGCCGAACGTCGCGACGAGCGGGACGAGGGCGATGAGCGACGAGCCGACGGCGGTGACGACGCCGATGGCGAGCCCGCGCCGCCGGGAGAACCACGGGGCGACCGCGTTCGTCGCGACGAGCGACAGCGACCCCTGCCCGAGCATGCGGATGCCGAGGAAGCCGAGCGTGAGCGTCACGAGACCGACCACCCCGGCCATCCCCGTCAGCGCGACGCCGAGCCCGAGCGCGACGACGAGCAGGGTGCGCCGGGTGCCGTACGCGTCGAGGGCGCGCCCGACGCGCGGCAGCGCCGCCGACGCGACGAGCGTGCCGACGAGGTAGGCGGCGGACAGCTCGGACCGGCTGATGTCGAGCGCCGCGATGATCGGGTCGACGAACACGCTCACGCCGACCGTCTGCCCCGGGCCGGTCAGCCCGAGCATGAGGGCGGCGAGCGCGACCATGCGCCAGCCGTGGAACGGCACGGCCGGGTGCTGCCCGCCCGGGGCGGTGTGGTCGGCGGTCACGCGAACAGGACCTGCCGCAGCGTCAGCTCCGGATGGTCCGTCTCCGCACGCCGTGCGACCCACTCGCTGCGGAACAGCGCCAGCGGCACGCCGTCGGCCCGGTGGTACACGGCCGTGTCACGCAGCCCGCGCAGCGCCGCCACCGACGCGTCGTCGGTGCCCCGTGCGGCGGCCCACGCGGCGGACGACAGGCGCATCGGGGCGCCGAACTCGTGCTCCATGCGCCATGCGGCGACGTCGAACTGGAGCTGCCCGACGGCGGCGAGCAGCGGCTCCTGGTCGCCGAGGTCCGGATGGCGCAGGACCTGCACGACCCCCTCCTCGTCGAGCTGCTCGAGCCCGCGGCGGAACTGCTTGACCTTGGAGCGGTCGGCGAGCGCCGCGACGGCGAACCGCTCCGGCGTGAACGTCGGCAGCGGCGGGAACGTCACCGCCGGCCCGTCGTGCAGCGTGTCGCCGATGCGCAGGTCGGTCGCGTTGACGAGCCCGACGATGTCGCCCGGGAAGGCCTCCTCGACGGTCTCGCGCTCGCGGCCGAACACCTGGTGCGCGTACTTCGCGACGACCCGCCGGCCGGTGCGGGTGCAGGTCAGCGACGTGCCGCGCTCGAAGCGGCCCGAGCACACGCGGACGAACGCGAGCCGGTCACGGTGGCGCGGGTCGAGGTTCGCCTGCACCTTGAACACGAACCCGCTGAACGGCGCGTCGAGGGCACGTTCGCCACCGTCGACGGTCGGACGGGGCGAGGGGGCGGGCGCGAGCGCGACGACGGCGTCGAGCAGCAGGCGGACGCCGAAGTTCGCGAGCGCCGAGCCGAAGAACACCGGGGTGGCCGTCCCCGCGAGCAGCCCGTCGGCCAGCGCGTCACCGTCGACGGTCCGCCCCAGCGTGTCGAGCAGCTCGAGCTCCTCCTCCGCCGCCCGCACGGCGCCGTCGGGCAGCCCGCCGCGCACGTCCTCCCACCGCTCGGCCGTGGCGACACCGGTGGTGCGGCCGCGGCCGGTGCCCTCCAGCCGGTGGAAGGTGCCGTCCCGACGGTCGACGACGCCGAGGAAGCGGCCGGCGTCGTGCACCGGCCAGGTCACCGGCCGCGGGTCCATGCCGAGCTTCGCCTCGAGGTCGTCGAGGATCTCGAGCGGCTCGGGGGCGCTGCGGTCCATCTTGTTCACGAACGTCACGACGGGCGTGCCGCGCCGCCGGCACACGGCGTGCAGCTTCTCCGTCTGCGGCTCCACCCCGCGCGCGGCGTCGACGACCATGACGGCCGCGTCGACGCCGGACAGCACCCGGTAGGTGTCCTCGGAGAAGTCGTGGTGGCCGGGCGTGTCGAGCAGGTTCAGCACGTGCCCGTCGTGGTCGAAGCGCATCACCGACGACGACACGGAGATGCCGCGCTGCTGCTCCAGCTTGAGCCAGTCCGACGACGTCGCCCGCGTGTCGCGCCGCTGCCGGACCTCCCCGGCCTGCTGGATCGCCCCGCTGTACAGCAGGAACTTCTCCGTCAGCGTCGTCTTCCCCGCGTCCGGGTGGGAGATGATCGCGAAGGTGCGTCGGCGGGCCGCCTCGGCGAGCACGCTCGCCATCGGAGCACCTCCACGACACCGCGGTCGGACGGCGCCCTCGGAGGCTAGTCCTCGCCGAACGTCGCGACGATGCCGTCGTCGTCGACCGCCGCGCGCCAGCCGGGTCCGAGCGGCCCCGCCTCCCCCCGCGCAGCCGCCCGGTCGACGGCGCGCACCACGGCCGACGCGGTGCTGCGCGGCGTCGCGAGCAGATGCGCGGTCAGCAGGCCCTTCGCGACCTTGGTGCGGGCCGCGTTCGCCGCCCGGCCGTCGGGCCGGACGAAGCGCACACCGACGACGTCGAGGTCGTCGCGCAGCCCGGCCGGCCACATGCGGGCGTGCTCGGCGGGCAGCAGGTCCCACACGCGCGCCCCGCCCGCGACGCGCAGCAGCTCCTCGGTGAGCCGGTCGCGCCAGAAGCCGGCGAGGCCGCCGAGGTCGGGCAGGGTCGCGGTGAACTCCAGCCGGTAGGCGGGCGTCGGATCGTCGAGCGCCGCGAGGCCGAGCAGCGCCGAGACGATGCGTACGTCCGCCGGTGCGGTGGCCGGGTCGACGTCGGCGAGCCGCGCGTTGCCGTGCACGACCCCCGTGTAGCGCCGGTGCGCCGGCAGCGTCGGGGCGTCCGCGAGCCCCCGTAGCAGGCGACGCGCGTCGGCGGCGTCGCGCTGCGCGACCCCGCAGCGACGGGCCAGGACCGCGGCGTCACGCTCGGCGGCGGACGCCACCGCCGCGTCGAGGACGGTGCGGCGCGCCGCACCGAGCGGATGGCGGGCGAGCGTGCGGCCGTAGGCGCGCCCACGGCCACCGTCCGCCTTGCCCTTCGAGGGTGGGAGCAGGATCACGGGGCGGCGCATGGCCCGGCAGGGTAGGTCGTCGGTCGGCGGCGGCGACTACGGTCGTGCACGCGAGGGGGACGCCGATGGCACGACCGAAGGTGCGCTGGCACAGCGTCTCGTCGACGCGCGAGTACGAGGGCTGCCCGCGCCGCTACCGCTTCGGCTACGTCGAGCGACGCCCCAAGGACCGGCCGGTGCCACCGTCGTGGCGCTTCGGTTCGGTCGTGCACGCCGCGCTCGAGGCGGCGTGGAAGGCCGCGATGGATGCGGACGCGGACGTACCGGTGCACGCGCACCTCGACGTCGCGCTCGCCGCGCTCGACACCGCGCTGACGAAGGAGGGGCTCGACAGCGCCGAGGACCGCGCACGGGCCGTCGACGTCGTCACCCGCGCGCTCGAGGTCGACGTCGTGCGCGACGGGGCGCTCGACCCCGACGTGGACCTGCCCCTCCCCCGTCCTGTCGGCGTGGAGGAGGCGCTGCGCGGGCGCATCGACGCGGAGCATCGCATCATCGGGTTCGTCGACCTGGTGCTGGAGCGGCCCGACGGCGTCATCGAGCTCGTCGACCACAAGGTCACCGACCGGCGCGCCACCCCCGACGAGCTGCACGACGACTTCCAGCTGAACCTCTACGGCCAGCTGGCCCGCGCCCGGTTCCCCGACGCGGCCGGCATCGTCGCGACCCACCACTACCCCACCGGCCCGGAGGCGGTCAGCGTGCGGCTCGACGCGGCCGCGATGGCCGACGCGGAACGGCGGGTGCGTGCCGCCGCCCGCGCGATCGCCGCCGACCCCGAGTTCGCGCCGGCGCCGGGTGCGGGCTGCCGGCACTGCCCCTGGCAGCCGTCCTGCCCCGAGGGCACCGACTGGGTCG
>CAJXTG010000034.1 GCA_913060655.1 uncultured Nitriliruptoraceae bacterium
CGACGGCCCGCACGCCGGTCCTGCTCGCGCTCGGCCTGCTCGTCACCATCAACGTCGTCGCCCTGCCGCTGCGCACCTCCGCCGCACCGGCCGGCATGCTCACCCTGCAGTTCACCGCGGATCCGGCGACTGTCGAGACGATCGTCGCGTCGTGGCGAGCGTCGGACTGGTCGCGGACGCTGTGGGCGCACGGCCTGGATCTGCTGTTTCCCGTCCTCGCGGTCGTCGCGGTGCGTCGGCTCCTCGGCGACGGCGCGGTCGCGACCCGGGTGGTCCTCGTCGCTGCCGTCGCCGATCAGTTCGAGAACGCCGCCACCCTGGTGACGCTGCTCGGCGACGTGACGGCAGCGGGGGTTCGGGCGACGGTCGCAGCCGCCGGTCTGAAGTGGGCCACGTACGCCGTCGCCGTCATCGCGCTCGGTACCGCATGGGCGCAGCGATTTCGTCGGAGGTCCCGGTGAGCCCGGTCGACGCGCTGCTGCTCGTCACCGCGGGGTTAGCCGCAGGGGTGATGAACGCCGTCGTTGGTGCCGGGACGCTGATCACGTTCCCCACGCTGCTGCTGCTCGGTTATCCGCCGGTGCTCGCGAACGTGTCGAACACGGTCGGACTCGTGCCAGGGGCGGTGACGGCAGCGATCGGGTATCGGGCGACGTTGCGGGGGCGCGGGACGGTCGTGCGCCGTCTGCTCGTCGCCACGGTGTCCGGAGGGCTGGTCGGTGGACTGCTGCTCGTCCGACTGCCGGAGGATGCGTTCAACGTCGTCGTGCCGTGGCTGCTGCTCGTCGCGGCGGTGCTCGCGGCGCTGCAACCCCGCATCGCGGCCCAGGTCGCCAGCCGCCGGGCCGGCCGCGGTGACGTGCCCGTCGGCGCAGGGCACATCGGCGTGGCGATGTTCGTCGGAGTCTTCGCGACCGGCGTGTATGGCGGCTACTTCGGTGCTGCCCAAGGCGTGCTGCTGCTCGTCATCCTTGGGTTCGCGCTCGGCGGGCCACTCAACGACTTGAACGGGGTGAAGAACATCCTCGGTGGCACGGCGAACCTCGTCTCCGCCCTGCTGTTCATCACCATCAGTGAGGTCGACTGGACCGTCGCCGGCCTCGTCGCGGCCGGCGCGACCGTCGGGGGTGGGCTGGGCGGCCGCTACGGTCGTCGGCTGCCGTCGTCGGTGCTTCGGGTCCTGCTCGTCGCCATCGCCCTCGTCGCCGCCGTCGTTCGTTTCGTCGGCTGACTGGCGCGGCTCAGGCGGCCCCGAGCCGCAGGACGCGCCCGCCGAGCTCGAGGACGAGCAGCTCCCCGTCCGCATCGACGCCGAAGCCGACGATCTGCTCGCCGGACACGCCCAGGTCGACGGCGTCGACGCGTCCGTCGGCGTCGACGAGCAGCCGCAGCCGCCCGTCGCACAGGTCGGCGAACACGTACCCGCCGACGAGCGCCGGCAGCGCCGTGCCGCGGTAGACGTGCCCGCCGGTGACCGAACAGCCCGGCCCGTGCGCGTAGTCGTACACCGGTCCGACGTGGTCGGCCGGCGCCGCACCGGTGAACGCGACGGTGCCCTCGCGCAGCGCCCAGCCGAGGTTCGCCCCCGCCAGCGTCCCCAGCGGGATGCGGGTGAGCTCCTCGCGGGACGACTGGCCGACGTCGGCGACCCACAGCTCGTCGCGGGCCGCATCGAGCGACATCCGCCACGGGTTGCGCACCCCGGCCGCGACGATCTCGGGCGCCGCGCCGGCGCGGGCGACGTAGGGGTTGTCGGCGGGGATGCGGACCCCGTCGCGCACGTCGAGGCGCACCAGCGCCCCCAGCGGCGTCGTCAGGTCCTGGCCGGCACCCAGCGGGTCGCCGGCCCCGCCGCCGTCGCCGAGGCCGAGCAGCAGCGTCGTGTCGGGGAGGAACACGAGCGACCCGCCGTTGTGGTTCGGATACGGCTGCGGCAGGGCGTAGACGGTCCGTGGCGTGTCGACCACCTGCGACCCGGCGAGCGGGTACGCCTCGACGAGCGTGTCCCCGTCGGGGTCGGTGCGGGAGACGAACAGCTCGTCGCCCCAGGGGGCGACGGCCAGGTCGAGCAGCCCGCGTTCCCCGTCGGTCGTGGTGCGGGCGCGCACGTCGAGCACGACCGGCCCGTCGCCGCCGCCGGCGAGGGTGCGCACGGTGCCGGCCCGCTCGGCGACGAGGACCTGCCCGTCGGGCGTGACGGCGGTCGCCACGGGCGTCGCGAACGTGCCGACCGGTGCGAGGGCGAGGGATGGCAGCTCGTCGGGGCGTGCGGGCAGCCCGGGCGCGGCCGGGTCGGGTGTCCCCGGGTCCGGCACGGCGGCCTCGGGCGCCGCCGCGTCGGGGGTGGGCGCGGGGACGTCGGCGACGCCGCTGCCGGGGGCCTGCGGGGTGCACGCCGCGACGGCCAGCACCAGTGCGGCGAGTGCGATCTCGCCGCGCGGGGTGGCGGGGGACGGCACGCCGGCCCGGCGCATGCTCAGGCGGTGAGGGCGCGGTAGGCGTCGGCGTCCATCGTCTCGCCCGGTTCGGTGACGCGGAGGCGCACCAGCCAGCCGTCGCCGTACGGGTCGGTGTTGATCAGCCCGGGGTCGGCGTCCAGCGCGTCGTTGACGGCGACGATCTCCCCGCCGGCGGGGGCGTACAGGTCGCTGACCGACTTGGTCGACTCGACCTCGCCGAACGACTCGCCGGCGGTCACGGTCCGACCGACCTCCGGCAGGTCGACGTAGACGACGTCACCGAGGGCGTCCGCCGCATGCCGGGTGACGCCGACGGTCGCCGGGTCGGCGGCGTCGATCCATTCGTGCTCGGCGGTGTAGCGGCGGTCGGTGGGGACGTCCACGGGCGCTCCGGTCGTGACGGCGGGTGGCCCCGCAGGATGCTCAGCCGGCCCGGCGGGCGGCGGGGAGGACGAAGGGTAGGGGGGTGACGGCGGCGGCGACGGGCGTGCCGCGCAGGTCGACGTTCAGGGGTCCGCCGGCCTCCACCGCGGTCACGTCGACGGCGGCGAGCGCGACGGGCCGGCCGAGCGTCGGGGACGGCGCGCCGGAGGTGACGACGCCGACGGGGCCGGTCGGGCCGCTCACGACTGCACCGGCGCGCGGCGCCCGGCGCCCCTCGGGCAGCAGCCCGACGACGCGCCGTGTCGGGCCGGCGGTGGCGAGCGGTTCGAGGGCGGCACGGCCGCGGAACGTGCGCCCTTCGTCGAGGTGGACGAGCCGGCCGAAGCCGGTCTCGAACGGGCCGAGCCCGCCACCGAGCTCGTGGCCGTGCAGCGGCAGGCCCGCCTCGAGCCGCAGCGTGTCGCGGGCGGCGAGCCCGCAGGGGACGAGCCCGAGGTCCGCGCCGGTGGCGAGCAGCGCCGCCCACAGCCGCACCCCGTCGGTCGCGTCGACGCAGGCGAGCTCGAACCCGTCCTCGCCGGTGTAGCCGGTGCGGGACACGACCGTGTCGACCCCGGCGACGCGGGTGGCGACCGCACGGAAGGGGCGCAGGACGGTGGCGTCGGGTGCGCCGTCGGTCCGGTCGTCGGCGCTCACGGCCGCGAGGAGCGCCGCGGCCCCCGGTCCCTGCAGGGCGAGGAGCACGTGGCCCGTGCGGTGGACGAGGTCCACGTCGGCCCCGTCGGCGGCCCGGCGCAGCGCGTCGAGCGCCGCCGACGTGTTCGCCGCGTTCACCACCAGCAGGAAGCGGTCGCCGAGACGGGTGACGATCAGGTCGTCGACGACCTCCCCGTCGTCGTCGCACAGCATCGTGTACCGCGCGCGCCCGTCGGGCAGGTCGTGCATGCGGCTGACGAGCGTCGCGTCGAGCACGGCCGCGGCGTCGGGGCCGGCCAGCTCGACACGTCCCATGTGGCTCACGTCGAACAGGCCGGCGGCCTCACGCACCGCCCGATGCTCGGCGAGGTCGCTCCCGTAGCGGACGGGCATCTCCCACCCGGCGAAGGGCACGAGCGTCGCCCCGCGCGCCCGATGCTCCGCGTCGAGCGGCGAGCGACGCGGCGTGCCGCTCACGGGGCGGCCGCGAGGTCGAACGCCTCCAGCGGCGGGCAGGAGCACGACAGGTTCCGGTCGCCGCGCACCCCGTCGATGCGACGCACGGGCGGCCAGTACTTCGCCCGACGCGTCGCCGCCGACGGGTACACGGCGAGGTCCCGCGGGTAGGGGTGGGGCCAGTCGCGGGTGAGCATCTCGGCGGTGTGGGGCGCGTTGACCAGCGGGTTGTCGTCGCGGGGCCACTCGCCGGCCTCGACCCGGGCGATCTCGTCGCGGATCGCGAGCATCGCCGTGCAGAACCGTTCGATCTCGGCGAGGTCCTCCGACTCGGTCGGTTCGATCATGAGCGTGCCGGCGACGGGGAAGCTCAGCGTCGGCGCGTGGAAGCCGTGGTCGATGAGCCGCTTCGCGACGTCCTCGGCGGTGATGCCCGTCGCCGCGGCGATCGGGCGGACGTCGACGATGCACTCGTGGGCGACGAGCCCGCCTTCGCCGGTGTAGAGCACGGGGAACGCGCCGTCGAGGCGGCGGGCGATGTGGTTCGTCGCGAGGATCGCGACCCGGGTCGCGTGGCTGAGCCCCGCACCGCCCATCAGCCGCACGTACACCCACGGGATCTGCAGGATCCCGGCGGACCCGAGCGGGGCGGCCGACACGGGGCCGACGGGCCCCGCACGGCGGGCCGGGTCGGGATGTGCGGGGTGGGTGGGGAGGAACGGGGCGAGATGCTCGGCGACGGCGACCGGGCCGACGCCGGGGCCGCCACCGCCGTGGGGGATGCAGAACGTCTTGTGCAGGTTGAGGTGGGACACGTCCGCCCCGAACCCGCCGGGCGGGGCGACGCCGAGCAGCGCGTTGAGGTTCGCCCCGTCGACGTACACCTGCCCGCCGGCGTCGTGCACGAGCCGGCACACCTCGGTGATGCCGGCCTCGAACACGCCGTGGGTCGACGGGTAGGTGACCATGATCGCGGCGATGCGGCCCTCGTGGGCGGCGAGCTGCGTGCGGAGGTCGTCGAGGTCGATCGTGCCGTCGTCGGTCGCGCCGACGACCGCGACGCGCATGCCGGCCATCACCGCGCTCGCTGCGTTCGTGCCGTGGGCGCTGGAGGGGATGAGGCACACGTCCCGCTCGGTCTCGCCCCGCGAGCGGTGCCAGGCGGCGATCGCGAGCAGCCCCGCGAACTCGCCCTGCGCGCCGGCGTTGGGCTGCAGCGACACGGCCGCGTAGCCGGTGACCTCGGCGAGCCAGCCCTCGAGGTCGGCGACGAGGTCGAGCGTGCCCCGCTGCCGCTGCGCCGGGGCGAACGGGTGGACGTCGGCGAACTCCGCCCAGCCGACCGGCTCCATCTCGGTGGTGGCGTTGAGCTTCATCGTGCACGAGCCGAGCGGGATCATCCCGCGGTCGAGCGCGTAGTCCGCGTCGGCGAGACGGCGGAGGAAGCGCAGCAGCGTCGTCTCGGTGCGGTGCTGGTGGAACACCGGGTGGGTGAGGATCGCGTCGTCGCGGAGCAGCGGCGCGAGCGCCGGTGCGACCCCGTCGGGCACGTCGACCGCGGCGAGGGTGCCGGCGGGGTCGTCGACGCCGAACGCGCCGAGGACGACGGCGAGGTGGCCGTCCGTCGTCGTCTCGTCGCAGGCGACGCGGACGTGGTCGGCGTCGACGGTGCCGAGGTCGACGCCGGCCGCGGCGGCCGCCGCGACGACGGCGTCGGCCCGGCCGGGGACGTGCAGGGTGAGCGTGTCGAACCAGGCGGGGTGGGTCGGGGTGACGCCGCCGGTGGCGAGGGCCGCGGCGAGCCGGGTCGCCTGCCGGTGGGCGTGCCGGGCGATCGTGCGCAGCCCGTCGGGGCCGTGCCACACGGCGTACATGCCGGCGACGACGGCGAGCAGCACCTGCGCGGTGCAGATGTTGGACGTGGCCTTCTCCCGGCGGATGTGCTGCTCGCGGGTCTGCAGCGCGAGGCGGTAGGCGGGCGTGCCGTCCGCGTCGACGCTGACGCCGACGAGCCGGCCCGGCAGGGACCGTTCGAGCCCCTCCCGCACCGCCATGTACGCCGCATGCGGGCCGCCGGCGAACAGCGGCACGCCGAACCGCTGCGTCGAGCCGACGGCGACGTCGGCCCCCCACGCGCCGGGCGGGGTGAGCAGGGTGAGGGCGAGCAGGTCGGCGGCGACGGTGACCATCGCCCCCCGCGCCTTCGCGGCGGCGACGACGGGGCCGAGGTCGCGCACGACGCCGGAGCGGCCGGGGGCCTGCACGACGAGGCCGAACAGGTCCCCGTCGGGCAGCCCGTCGGCGAGGTCGGCGACGGTGACGTCGATGCCGAGCGGTGCGCAGCGGGTGTGCAGCACCGCGAGGGTCTGGGGCAGCACCTCGGCGTCGACGACGACGCGGGCGGACGTCGCCCGGCCGGCACGGCGCATGAGGGTGACGGCCTCGGCGACGGCGGTCGCCTCGTCGAGCAGCGACGCGTTCGCGACGGGCAGGCCGGTCAGGTCCGACACCATCGTCTGGAACGTCAGCAGCGCCTCGAGCCGGCCCTGGCTGATCTCCGGCTGGTAGGGGGTGTAGGCCGTGTACCAGCCGGGCGACTCGAGGACGTTGCGGCGGATGACCGCCGGCGTGTGGGTGCGGTGGTAGCCGTCACCGATCATCGCGACCGCCGGCGTGTTGCGCGCGGCGAGGGTGCGCAGCTCCTCGAGCACGGCCGCCTCGTCGACCGGCGCGGGCAGGTCGAGGGGGGCGTGGGTGCGGATCGTCGCGGGCACGGCCCGGTCGATGAGGTCGTCGAGCGACGTCGCACCGACGTCGGCGAGCATCGTCGCGACGGCGTCCGCGTCGGGGCCGACGTGGCGGGCGGTGAAGGGGGGCAGCGGCGGGTCGACGGGCGGCACGGGCGGACCTCCGGGCGCGCGGACGGCCGTCCGCGCGGACCCTCCCGCTCTGTCATGCTGGCCTGAGAGTTTCACCGCGACGTCGCGCCGGGCGACGTCGCGGCTTTCCCCGTCGGCGTGCCCTCGGGGGCACTCTCCAGAGTGGCCTGTCCGGACGGTACGGGTGCCTGAGAGGTTCCCGGGAGGGGTTGCTCCTTCGGCGGGCGGTGCGGCGCCTGTGCGCCCCCGCCGCTCTCCCGCCCGGAGTGGGCGGCCGCGTCATGTGGTTGTCGCGCGACCCTACGAGCCCCCTCCGGCGGGGTCAAGGACGTGGGGCGAGTACCGTGCCGACCTCCGAGTCCGGCCCCCGGGAGCGTCCCATGCAGGTGCAGTTCTGGTTCGACCCGGCCTGCCCGTTCTGCTGGGTGACGTCCCGCTGGCTGGTGCGGGTCGCACCGCACCGTGACCTCGCCGTCGAGTGGCTGCCGATCAGCCTGCTGATGAAGAACGGCACCCGCGAGGGCGAGCCGTTCTTCGCGGAGGTCACCGCCAGCCACGGCATGCTCCGCGTCGTCGAGGCCGTCCGTGCCGCCGGCCATGCCGACCGCATCGGTGACCTGTACACGGCCCTCGGCCGGGCGCTGCACGTCGACGAGGTGCCCGTCGACCTCCCAGCGACGCTGCGCACCGTCGGCCTCGACCCCGACCTCGCCGCGGCCGCGGACGACGCACGCTTCGACGTCGACATCCGCGCGGCGATGGACGACGGGCTCGCCCTCGTCGGCGACGCGGTCGGCACGCCGATCGTCGCGGTGGAGCGGCCCGACGGCAGCGGCCGCATCGGCCTGTTCGGCCCGGTCATCACCGTCCTGCCCGACGTCGACGCGTCGCTGCGGCTGTGGGACGGGTTCCTCGCGATGGTCGCCACCGACGGGTTCTTCGAGCTGAAGCGCACCCGCACCGAGGCGCCCGCCCGGCTGCGCCCGGACGACCTCGACGGGTGAGCGGCGTCCTGCGTGCTGCGGGGCTCGCCGTCGAGGTCGGCGGTCGGACCCTCCTCACCGACGTCGACGTCGGCGTGTCGGTGGGGGAGCGGGTCGCGCTCGTCGGCGGCAACGGTGTGGGCAAGACGACGCTGCTGCGCACCCTCGTCGGCGACCGTGCGCCGTCGGCCGGGGAGGTGCATCGGCCGCGCAGCCTGCGCATCGGCTGGCTCGCGCAGGACGCCGCCGACCTCGCCGCCCGCCATCCGACGCTCCTCGACCTGGTGCGTGCGGGGGCGGAGCATCTCGTCGCCCTCGAGGGTGAGCTCGCGACGATGGAGCGTGAGCTCGAGACGGCCGACATGGACGCGGCTGCGGCGCTGATGGACCGGTATGCGGACGTGCGCGAACGGTTCGAGCAGCAGGGCGGCTACACGCTGGACGGCGACGTCGAACGCATCCTCGCCGGCCTCGGCTTCGCCCCCGGCGACGGGCAGCGCGACCCGCGCGAGTTCTCCGGCGGCTGGCGCGTCCGCGCAGCGCTCGCACGGCTGCTGGTGGGCCGGCCCGACCTGCTCGTGCTGGACGAGCCGACGAACCATCTCGACCTCGAGACGATCCGCTGGCTCGAGCAGACGCTCACCGCCCTGCCCGGCGGGCTGCTGTTCGTCTCCCACGACCGCGACTTCATCGACGCGGTCGCCCACACCATCGTCGAGGTCGCCGCCGGCACGACGACCAGCTACGACGTGCGCCGCAGCGGTGAGGTCGGCGGGTTCGCGACGTTCGTCGAGCAGCGGGAGCAGCGCATCGCCCGCCTGCGTGCCGCCCGTGCGCAGCAGGACCGGATGCTCGCCGAGCAGGAACGGTTCATCGAACGGTTCCGGTACAAGGCGACGAAGGCCCGCCAGGTCCAGTCGCGGGAGAAGCAGCTCGAGCGGATCGAACGGATCGAGGTGCCCGAGCAGAAGGCGCTCGTCGCCCGCTTCGGGTTCCCCGAGCCGGTGCGTGCCGGCCGGGTCGTCGCCGAGCTCGCCGGCGTCGGCATGGCGTACGGCGACCACGAGGTGCTGCGCGACGTCGACCTGGCCGTCGAGCGCGGCCGGAAGGTCGCCCTCGTCGGACCGAACGGCGCGGGCAAGACGACGATCCTGCGGCTGCTCGCCGGCGTCGCCGACCCGACCTCCGGGGAGGTGCGCCCCGGTGCGAACGTGACCGCCGCGTTCGTCGACCAGCATGCGGCGGACACGCTCGATGCGGCACGTACCGCCCTCGACGAGTTCCGCACCGCCCTGGGGGAGCGGCACCGCACCGTCGACCAGCGTTCCCTCCTCGCCGCGTTCGGGTTCCCCGGCGACCTCGCCGAACGCAGCGTCGGCGTGCTGTCGGGCGGGGAGCGGATGCGCCTCGCCCTGGCGAAGGTGATGGTCGCCCCCTACAACCTGCTGATCCTCGACGAGCCGACGAACCATCTGGACATGGCGTCCCGCGACGTCCTCGAGGACGCGCTGAGCGCCTACGCCGGCACCGTCGTCCTCGTCACCCACGACCGGCACGTCGTGCGCACCGTCGCCGACGCGATCGTCGACGTCCGTGACGGTGGGGCGAGCTGGTTCGACGGCACCTACGAGGAGCTCGAGGCGCGCCGTGCCGACACGGCCGCCGCGGCCCGCAGCGACGACGGCCGGCCGCAGCGCCGACCACCGCGCGGACGGGCCGAGCGGCGCGACGGGCGGCGGGAACAACGGCGGGACGGGCGCGACGGGGGCGGGTCGCGCGGTACCGCATCCGACGGTGACCTGCGGACGCTGCGGCGTGCGCTGCGCAGCGTGGAGCAGGACCTTGGCGTGGCGGAGGGTCGGGTCGCGGAGCTGACCCGCCGGCTTGCCGAGCCGGGCCTGTACGACGACCGCGACGCCGCCGCCGAGGTCGTCGCCGCCCATGCGGCGGCGAAGGACGAGGCGGAGCGGCTCATGGCCCGCTGGCTCGAGCTCGGCGGCCATCTCGAGCAGGCCGAGGCCGACGCCTGACCTGCCGCCCCCGAGGCCGGAGCCGGAGGGCAGCCTGAGGGCACGGGTCAGCTGCTCACCCGCGTACGCGCTCCGGCGCAGGCCACGCCCCCGTCGAACTCCTGGGGCGTTTCGAGTGCAGGTCAGGTTCTGGTCATGAAACGGCCATCTGCCCTCGGGAGTGCCACCCGTCTTCTTACCGTAACGGATTGCGAGAGCACCGGCCCTGCGGCGCTGATTGGTGGGTCGGTGGGATGGTGAGGAGCGATGGATGAGGTCAGACGCTGTCGATGCTGCAGCCTCTGGCGCCCATCGTTCGCCGGCCGTTGTTGACACCCGGAACTATCGCGGGGGCGTTCCACTCGCCGTTGTCGTCCTCGTCGGAGCGTTCCTTTCAGTTGTCGATGTGACTGGAACACCGAGTCCGAGCCTCGCCCAGACTGCCGAGACCGTGGGTTCCTGCGAGGTTGAGGCCTACCTCACGAATGAAACGCCGAACGACGAGACGGACGACCATCTCCTGACGATCGCGGATGGCGAAGTCGGTATGCCGCAGGACGGGCCGACCCACATCAGCGTGACCACCGACGATCAGAACCGTTGTGTACTCGAGTTCCTTGAGCCAGGCGTGACGATGCGCCTCGAGTTGCCGAGCGGTGTGTCGACGTTCGATGCTCTCGTCGTCGCCGGCGGTGGGGGTGGAAGCTGGGGTGGCGGTGGCGCGGGAGGGTTGTACGAGGCGGAGGGGCCTGCAGGGACCGACCGTCCATCGTTCTTCACCGACGACAGCGGGAGCTCGATTCTCGTTCGCGTCGGTGAGGGTGGTGAGGGAGCGCAGTCGACTGAGTCGGCTTCTTACCAGGTCGGCACGGATACGGCGCGGTTGGATGAGAACGGCGACAGTGGAGCTGACTCATACCTCATCGGAAGCCTCGATCCTACGCGATACAGCCAACCCCACAGCGGCCGTGTGGACACAGCGAACGCGGTCGTGACATCCACCGCGGTGGTGATGAAGGGCGGGGGAGGCGGAGGGAAGTATGACGCGTCAGGAAAGGCGGGAGGATCGGCCGGCGGCGCGGGACAACTGAGAGCAGCGTCGGCAAGTTCGCAACCGACGAAGGTCGGAGCGTCAGCGCTGGACGATGGCGACTACGGACGTGATGGTGGTGATGCAAGTTTCACGGGCTCGACTGGAGGGCAGTCAGTCGCATATGTCGGTGGCGGGGGAGGAGGTGCTGCCGGCCCAGGAGTCAAAGGAGAAACCAACTGGAGTGAATACGAACTGTACGGTGGTGATGGAGGCCCCGGAACGACGAACGACTGGACGGGCGAAGAGAAAGTGCTTGCCGCCGGTGGTGGAGGGACCGCTCATCACACAAGTGGCAGCGAGTCGGAAGCAGCCGCTTATCGGGGGTCGGGTGGAGAAACTTGCGCAGGCAATGGAGCCTACGGTCGTGACACCATACGAATAGCTGCAACTGATGCCCAGGCGAATTCGGGCTGTGGCGGTGGCGGAGGTGGAGGTTTTGGGTATTCCGGGGGTGATGGTGGTTCTGGGGTGGTGATTATTCGGGTGATTCCGCCGCCGGTGGGTCCGGTTCCGGTGTTTGGTGGGGTGGTGTCGACGGCGGTGGGGTTTGAGGTGCCGGTGTCGAACTTCTTTGGTGAGACGGGTGATGGTGCGGGTGTGGGGGTGGTGTGGTCGGCGTCGGCGACTGGTGGTGCGTCGGCGTCGGTTGATGGTTCGGGTGTGGTGTCGGTGGAGTTCCCGGAGGCTGATCTGTCGGGGTTGGCGGAGGGGGCGGTGTTGTCGTCGACGGTGACGGTGACGGCGACGGCGTCGTCGGGGGTGTATTCGGAGGTGTCGGCGACGATGGGGTCGGCGGGGGTGTCGCGGAAGGGTCAGGCGCCGTTGGTGTTTCCGGGGGTGTTGTATGGGGATGCTGATGCGCCGGTGTTGTCGGGGGTGTTTGGTGAGGTGGTTTCGGTGTCGGTGGTTGGGGGGTCTGGTTCGGGTGGGGTGACGTATTCGGGTTCGGGGTCGGGTTGTGTGGTGTCGCCGGCTGGTGTGGTGGAGTTGACGGGGGTGGGGTCGGATTGTGTGGTGTCGGCGGTGCGGGCGGGGGATGAGGGTTTTGTGGCGCGTGAGGTGGCGGCGCCGTTGACGGTGACGGTGGGGAAGGCGTCGCAGGTGGTGTCGTTCTCGTCGGCGGTGCCGTCGGATCCGGTGGTTGGGGGGTCGTATGCGCCTGCGGCGGTCGCGTCGAGTGGTCTCACGCCGGTGACGTTCGATGTGGATGGGAGCGAGGCTGGGGTGTGTTCGATCTCGGATGGGGTGGTGTCGTTCGTGTCGGCGGGGTCGTGTGTGGTGACGGCGTCGCAGGCGGGGGATGGCGACTTCATGCCGGCGTCGGTGTCGCAGACGGTCGTGGTGGGCGAGGCGAATCAGACGGTCACGTTCGGGCCGGTCGACGATCAGGAGTTCGATGTGGCGCCGTTCCAGTTGGAGGCGGTGTCGTCGCGGGGTCTGCCGGTGACGTTCTCGACCACGTCGTCGTCGGTGTGTGAGGTGACGTCGTCGGGTGTGGTGTCGGTGGTGGGCACGGGGGTGTGTTCGGTGACGGCGTCGCAGGATGGGGTGGACGGTCAGGTCGCGGCGGCGTCGGATGTGGTGCGGTCGTTTCGGGTGCGGCCGGTGGTGGCGGGGGCGCCGCGGTTGACGTCGGTGGGGTTTGGGGATGGTGTGGTGACGGTGGGGTTCGTCCCGCC